>JAVHRG010000160.1:0-15627 GCA_036171535.1 Sulfurospirillum sp.
TGCAGAAAATGCACCTGCTAAAAAAGAGTCCGCAAGTTCAATGGAACAAACCATTAGGGTTGAGGTTAAACGACTGGATCACTTGATGAACTTAATCGGTGAACTTGTTTTGGGAAAAAATAGATTGCTCAAAATTTACGATGATGTTGAAGAGCGCTACGAAGGCGAAAAATTCCTTGAAGAACTTAATCAAGTGGTTTCGTCTATTTCTCTTGTCACGACCGATCTTCAAATTGCGGTTATGAAAACAAGAATGCTTCCTATTGCAAAAGTCTTTAATAAATTCCCACGTATGGTCAGAGACCTTTCACGGGAACTTGGAAAACAGATTGAGCTTGAAATCTCGGGTGAAGAGACAGAACTTGATAAATCCATTGTGGAAGAGATTGGCGATCCTCTCGTTCACATTATCCGTAACTCATGTGACCATGGTATTGAAGATGGAGCGACGAGACGTGCTCAAGGTAAATCGGAGATGGGACTTATTCAGCTCAAAGCATACAATGAGGGAAATCACATTGTTATCGAAATTACCGATGATGGTAAAGGACTTGATCCTGATTTACTCCGTACCAAAGCGATTGAAAAGGGTATGATTACTGAACGTGAAGCCGACGCGATGAGTGATAAAGAAGCCTTTGCACTAGTCTTTAGACCATCATTCTCAACCGCTAAAGTTGTCACCAACGTTTCAGGACGTGGTGTGGGGATGGATGTTGTTAAAACGAATATTGAAAAACTCAATGGTATCATTGATGTCGATAGTGAAATCGGTCATGGTACAGTTATAAAGCTCAAAATTCCTCTAACATTAGCGATCATTCAAGCCTTATTGGTTGGTGCACAAGAAGAGTATTATGCCATTCCATTAGCATCCGTTTTAGAGACGGTTCGTATTCCTCTTGATGAGATTTATACGATTGAAGGCAAAAATGTTCTCAGACTTCGTGATGAAGTCCTTTCCTTAGTGCGTCTTTCAGACATCTTTGGTGTCAAACAGGTGTATGAAGGTGGTGAGCATACGTATGTCGTTGTCATAGGACTTGCTGAGTCGAAATTGGGTGTTGTCGTTGATACACTGGTGGGTCAAGAAGAGATTGTTATTAAATCCCTTGGTGATTATCTCCAAGGCATTGAAGGCATTGCGGGTGCAACCATTCGAGGGGATGGACGTGTAACACTGATTGTCGATGTTGCGGCTCTTATGAACCTTGCAAAAGGCATTACTGTCGATATTCGTGCGAGTGCAGAAACCGTTGTTAAAGCCAAGACCGTACCAAGTGACTACATTGTCTTAGCAGTGGATGATAGTGCGATGGATCGCAATATCATGAAAAAATCAATGGAGCCTATTGGTGTGAAAGTTCTTGAAGCCAGCAATGGGCAAGAAGCACTCAATATGCTTAAATCAGCTGAATACAGCATTGATGCGGTTTTGATTGATATTGAAATGCCACGAATGGATGGATATACCCTTGCGGGTGAGATTCGTAAATACTCAAAGTATAAAAACCTTCCATTGATTGCGGTTACATCACGTACGTCTAAAGCGGATAGGCTAAGAGGCGTTGAATCAGGCATGAGTGAATACATCACCAAACCATACTCTCCCGAATACCTTGAGAGTGTTGTGCGAAAAAATATAAAACTATAAGTGGGGCAGAGCGATGAACGATAAACTAAATCAAATTCTTCAAAAACAGCAACAACAAGTTGATGAGCCGCACAAAAAAGAGGATGATATTATTCAACTGGTTGGATTCATTATAGGGCAAGAAGAGTACGCCGTGCCAATCTTGAGTATTCAAGAGATTATTAAACCGATTGAATATACTAGAGTGCCGAGTGTACCGACGTATATCTTGGGTGTTTTTAACCTTAGAGGAAGCGTCATCCCTTTGATTGATCTTAGAAGCAAATTTAAGATGGATCCTTCAAAAGTGACTGAAGATACACGTTATATTGTGATGAAGGGTTCTGACAACACGGCAGGCTTTGTGATTGATCGTTTGACCGAAGCTATTCGTATTAAGAGCAGTCGTATTGGACCACCACCTGAAACGATTCATGCTGAAAAAGGGATGGTTTATGGAATTGGTATGAGAGAAGATAATATCTTAACCATTCTCAAAGTTGAGCAGCTTTTAAAAAGAGATTTTTAAATTAAAAAGGAGGTAGCCAAATAGAGTTGGCTACCTTTACATGTAACGCTAAGATTGTAATAAATCTGCCACCAGTTCGAAGTTGTTAGCGCTCATTATATGAATTTTTGGATGTACTTTTTTAAGGGCTAAAAAGGTATTTCGCGAAAGTTCAAACCCTACTTTTTTCTCTTCTTCTTCACCTATTTTTTTAGCACGTGCTAGCTTCTCCATCCAAAGCGTTGGGACATGAATACCTGGCACATGGGCTGCTAAAAATTGAGCTGTACGTAGTTTTACAATCGGAAAGAATCCTAAAATAAGTTGTGCTTGACTCTGCTCTTTATTTGCGGCTGATTTGGCATCTTTTAAAAGTTCTAAAAGCATAGTTGCATTTTCAACACTGTAAACGGGTTGCGTGATAATTCCTACTGCACCGTGTTCAATCTTCGTTGCCATTTTTTTCATCAAATTTTTAGGGGTATTGGCGTGCGCATTACAGACAGCAAAAGGATAAATAGGTTTAGGCTGTGTTTTAAATGGCTTTCCTGAGTAGTCGATTCCTGCATTAAAGCATTGGATGATCTCTAAAAGGAGGGTGCTGTTTCCTTCAAAAACTCCTTTAACTGCAGGCTGATCACTGGCACTTGCAGGATCTCCTGTGAGGCATAGAATTGTCCGTAAATCATATGCATTTGCACCTAAAAGATCTGATTGCAAAGCAACTTTATTACGATCTCTCATGCTCATCGTAGCAATGACAGGTTTAGCAAAACGAGTTTGGAGTTTAAGTGCACCAAAAAGAGCATTAAATTTCAATCGCGCCAATGGATTGTCTGTGGTGCTAAAACCATCAACTATTTTATCCAGCCCATAAGCCGCAATTTTTTCAATAATAGGCTCGAATGTGGGTTCGTGCATGGGCGTTGTCTCAAGCGTTAAGAACGTATCATATTTTAATTTTTCAATAAAAGAATCAATCATATTTTTTCCATAGGTGTGAGCTTTCGTGTATTATAACTTAAACAGGGTGCAAAATACTACACTAGTTTACAATCCATTAATCTCTCTGGGATACAATTTTTCTTTGAAACAGCCATATTTTAGAGATAATTAGGGTTGTTTTAAAATTTTAAAGAGGAGTTCTCCTGTGAAAAAAGTAATGCTTATGCTAGGTGGTTTATCTATTTTAGGCGCAACAATGTTTGCTGATACGACGACAGATCTAAAAGCCGATAAAGAAAAATTAGCAACCGATAAACAAGTAATCCAAGCGGATCAAAAACAACTAAAAGCCGATAAAGCCAATAAAAAAGTAGAAGCTATTGCAGCTGATAAAGAGAAATTAGCAGCGGATAAGCAACAAAGACTAACGGATAAAGCAAAATTAGAAGCTGATCAAGCGCAAAAAAAAGCTGATAAAGCTTCAAGCAAACCAGCAGTAAATAATTAAAATTCACGTAAGGCTAGTGTCATAAACTAGCCTCCTTTCCCTTCCCTCTTTCCTTCTCTATAAACTTCACTAAGCAAGATATTGCTATAATTTACTTAAAGATAATACATTACAAAAGGATAATCGTGAAGTTGTGCGTTTTTGATTTTGACTCAACACTCATGAATGGCGAAACGATTGATTTTTTAGCCAAAGCACATGGGGTTGAAAAAGAGGTTTCAACGATCACAGAAGCTGCGATGCGAGGTGAGCTTGATTTTTTTGAGAGTTTAACCACACGTGTAGGGCTTTTAAAAGGTATGAATGCAAGAAAAGCCGAAGAAATTTGTGCGTCATTACCATTGATGAATGGTGCTAAAGAGGCGATTGCGGGGCTGAAAGAAAAAGGTTATACTGTAGTTGTTTTTAGTGGGGGTTTTCGTATTGCAACCACTCCTGCAAAGGCAATTTTAGGATTTGATGTGGATTTTGCCAATGTATTACACGCTCGCGATGGTCACTTAAGTGGTCTTGTTGGTGGTGATATGATGTTTGGTTTTTCTAAAGGTGATATGCTAAAACGCGTGCAAAATCTTTTACATGTAAACTATGAAAATACTATTGCGGTAGGAGATGGTGCGAATGATATCTCCATGTTTGAGTGTGCAGCCAAAAAAGTGGCATTTTGTGCCAAACCCATTTTAAAAAATGCGGCCAATATTGTGATCGATGAGAAAGATATGCGTAATCTTCTCCAATTTATTTAAAAGAGCAAACTGATGTATAAAAATGATATTAAATTTTCGTTATGGTGTGACTTTGTTGAGCGAAGTTTTTTAGAGGGTGAGTTTGGTGATTTAATCGAGAAAAAGATTGTCAATGCTGCAACCAGCAATCCTTCAATTTTTAAGTCTGCTTTTTTAGGCTCGCCCGCATATAGTGAGGATAAGGCAAAGCTTCAGGGTAAATCAGCCAAAGAGATCTACGAAGCTCTAGCGATTGGAGATATTCAACGTGCGGCTAAAAAGCTCTTGCCACTTTATGAAAAAAATGATGATGGTTTTATCAGCATCGAAGTGGATCCTTTCTTATGTGATGATGCAGAAGCAACGATTGAAGAGGGGAAACGTCTTTTTAAAACGATTGGATACCCTAATGTGATGATTAAAGTGCCTGCAACAGAAGAGGGCTTTAGTGCAATGGAAGTACTGTTAAGCGAAGGAATTAATGTCAATGCAACGTTAATTTTTTCTGATCTTCAAACCAAAGAATGCTTAAAGGCATTTGCGCGTGCGAATGAAACTTTAGTAAAAAAAGGGACCAAAAAGCTTCCACAAGCGGTGATTAGTATTTTTGTCAGCCGCTTTGATCGTAAACTTGATGAGCAACTCAAAAAAATTGATTTTGTTCTTTCTCGTGTGGGTATTATGAATGCAATGCGAGCATATGAGCTTATTCAAAATGCACAATTACCAAACGTGAGAGCGCTGTTTGCCAGCACAGGTGTTAAAGGTGATGAATTAAGCCCAGATTATTATATTAGAGAACTATTGCTTCCAAATGCGATTAATACAGCACCATTAGGAACGATTAAAGCCTTTATTGGCTCTTCTAAGGAGTGTGAAACTATTGAATTACGATCCGATTGGATTGAAAACTTTTTTCACTCACTTGACGCAAATGGCGTTGATATGAATGCTGTGTGTGATGCATTAATGGATGAAGGATTAAGTGCCTTTAAAGATGCTTTTGTGGAGATTTTAGACGAACTAAAATAGCAAGGAAATCCGATGCAAAACGAGGTAAATGTTAGCGAACTTACGTTTGAGATGACTAAAAAACTCAAATTTTATTTGAGTAAACTGGTAGAGCATCGCGGAAGTGATTTACATGTAAAAACGGGGACAACGATTAGAGGGCGAATCAACGGCGAAATTGTTTCCTTCTCCAAAGAAGTTCTTTCATATCAAGAGGGTCTTACATTAGCAAAAGAACTTCTTCGAAGTCGTTTCCCAGAGTTGGTGGATAAAAAAAATATTGACTTTACGTTTAAGCTCAACGATGAGTATCGCTTTCGTGTCAATATGTTTTTTCAAGTCGATGGTGTTTCGGCGGTTTTTAGAACGATTCCGATGGTACTCCCAACCATAGAATCACTTCATTTACCTGCTATCATTAACACACTTTGTGATCTTCCCCGTGGACTTATTTTAGTAACAGGGCCTACTGGAAGTGGTAAAACAACGACGCTGGCTTCCATGATTAATCGTATCAATAAAACGCAAAAGAAACATATTATTACGATTGAAGATCCTGTGGAATTTATCTATAAAGATGATTTATGTGTGGTTAACCAGCGTGCAATTGGCCAAGATGCTATTTCATTTTCGGATGCTTTACGTGCAGCTCTTCGCGAGGATCCTGATGTTATTTTGGTGGGGGAAATGAGAGATCTTGAAACCATTGAAACAGCAATGCATGCGGCAGAAACAGGTCATTTAGTGCTCTCAACATTGCACACTGTGGATGCGAAAGAGACCATTGGCTGTATTATTGGTATGTTCCCTGGAAGTGAGCAAAACCGTATTAAGATGTCATTAGCTTCAGTCTTACAAGGTGTTATTGCACAACGCTTGGTTAAAACACTCGATCATGGACGAACGGCAGCCGTTGAGATCTTAGTCAAAAATGCGAGAATTGAAGCACTCATTTTAGAAGATCGAGAAGGTGAAATTCCCGATGCTATTAAAGAGGGAAAAGATGTTTATAAAACGCAGACATTTGATCAAGCCCTTTTAGGATTATATGCGGAGGGTAAAATTGCACGTGAAGAAGCCATCCAAAGTTCTACCAGTCGCAATGATATTACAATGGCTTTGGATTTTTACGATGCCGATAAAAGTCAAAAAGAGACACGCAAAGAAACTGTACGTGTAAGTCTTAAAGAGCTTAAAGAAAATGATAAAGACATCATTGGTTTAAAGCAATAAAATATTTATGCATCTTTTAGGTTTAGTCCTGTACAATTAGCCCCTTATTTTTTACAAAGGAAAACTATGTTAGAAGGCATCATTAGAGATAGTATCGAAAAAAAGGCTACCAAAGCGCTTCGTAGAGATGGATATCTAATTGCTAATATTTACGGTAAGGGTGAACAAAACATCAATGCTGCATTTAAAGCAAACGAATTCATCAAAGCAGCAAAGAACAAAGAGACTCTTATTTTCCCTGTGAAAGTTGCGGGTAAAGAGTACAATGTTGTGATCCAAGATTACCAAAAAGATCCTGTAAATAGCAACCTTTTACATGTAGATTTACGTATGGCACTTCCTGGTGTTTTAAGTAAATATTTAGTGCCTGTTCTTCTTGAAGGCATTCCTGTGGGCACAAAAAACAAAGGTGTTTTAATCCAATCTAAAAAACGTTTAGCCGTTAAATGTACAGCGGAAAACTTACCAAACAGTTTTATTGTTGATGTAAGTAATCTTGATGTAGGTGCAACTGTCTTGGTGCGTGATATTCCCGTTCCAGCAAACGTTATCATCATGGATGAGACACGTGTTTCTGTTGCCGGAGTTATTAAAGCGAAGTAACGCGAACTCATGACACTGATCGTAGGGCTTGGAAATCCAGACTTACAATACAAAAACAATAGACATAATGTCGGTTTTATGGTCATCGATGCACTCATCGGTGACCAACCCTCCTGTGAAAAAATTACCAAAGTAAATTTCAAAGGTGAGCTTTTTAAAGCCCCTTCCATGCTTCTTCTTAAGCCAACAACCTATATGAATCTCTCAGGAGAAAGTGTACGTGCTGTAGATGACTACTTTAAGCCCGATCAAATTATTGTTATTCATGATGATTTAGACTTACCTTTTGGAACGTTGCGTTTCAAAATAGGCGGTGGTCATGGTGGACACAACGGACTTCGTTCCATTGATGCTCATATTGGGCCTGAATATATTAGGGTGCGTATTGGTATCGGGAAACCCTCTATGAAAAGCGATGTAGCAAAGTATGTGCTCTCTGATTTTACAGCATGTCAAAGAGAATTTTTACCTGAGATTCTTTTACATGTAAAAAAAAGTATTAAAGCATTGCTCACGGGGGATTTAAAAGAAGTTTCGCTACAATACTCCCTTAAACAAACACTATGTGATGGGGATGTGGTATGAAACTTTTTGAGAAATATATTGTTCAAAATTATCTCAAAAATTTCTCTGTTATTTTCATGTCACTCGATCTTTTTTATGTTGGTGTTGATCTTCTAACCAACTACAATAATATTCCTGATTCTGCAAATTTACAGATTCTTTATGCACTATTTCAAGGTATGAATGCCGTCAATTACGTACTCCCACTCTCTATCGTTTTTGGTATGATTGTGACCTATTTTGGTATGATTAAATCGAATGAACTTATCTGCATGTATGCTTCAAGTATTAGCAAACGTTCGCTTGTAAAACCATTTTTTATCACTTCTTTAGCCTTAACACTTATTTATATTGGACTGAATTGTACAGAATTTGCATATGCTAATGAGTACAGCTCTAATCTTAAAAAATACAACCGTATTTCCACGAATGCAGAAGATCTATTTTTAAAAAACAATAACCAATATATTTACTTCAAAAAGCTTGATCCTTTGAAGCAGGTAGCGTATAATGTGACTATTTTCGAGGTTGACAACGTTGATTTAACGAAAGTGATTCGAGCTTCTGTAGCTACTTTTGTCGATAATCATTGGGTTTTGGAACAGGTGAGCATCATCCATAAGCCTAAAATTTCCTCATTAGATGATCAAGGATTTCATACAGAAAATGTTGAAAAACTGAAGATGATGGAAAATTTTAAACCTAAAATTATGGACAATGTATACCAAAGCGAATATGCCCTTTCTATCAGTGATGGTATAGATGCCCTACGTTTTTTTGATAACCAAAATGTCAATACCAGTAAAATCAAAGCAACACTTTTTTACCAGCTTTTCTTCCCATTTTTTGCTCCTTTTTTGATCGTTATTCTGTATTATAAAGCTCCTATGATGGGGCGTTATTTCAATATGGCACTGATTGCTTCTTCCTTCGCTTTTGTAACGCTCGTTGTCTGGAGTGGACTTTTTTTATTGAGTCGTTTAGCTGCCAATGGTGTTATTCTCTCTGAAATTGCTATTTTATTTCCTATAATACTTCTTATTGGTATTGCCGCTTATTTTTATTCCAAACGCTAAAAGGTTTAATCATTTTTTGTTGAACTTTTTGATAGAATAGATAAATATTGTTATCTAATGGGTCTTCATAGCAATACCCTCATTTAAGGTTTAAAATGGCGAACTTCTCTGCATTAGCACAAAAATATGGTACTCCTTTATACGTTTATAATTTTGACATAATTGCTCAAAAATTTTCATCGCTCAAAGAGGTTTTTAAAGCACGCAAATCGCTCATCTGTTTTGCCGTAAAATCAAACTCAAATCTCTCTGTCTTAAAGCATATGGCAAGCCTCGGTGCTGGATGTGATTGTGTTTCTATTGGTGAAGTCAAACGTGCTTTAGTGGCAGGTATTCCAAAATACAAAATTATTTTTAGTGGTGTTGGTAAACGAGACGACGAGATTGAAGAGGCACTGCAAAACGATATTTTGATGCTCAACCTTGAGAGTGAAGAGGAGATGAATCGTGTTGAGATGATCGCACAAAAATTAGGAGTCATCGCACGTATTAGCATTCGTGTGAATCCTAATATTGACCCTAAAACACACCCTTACATCTCAACAGGACTTCATGAAAATAAATTTGGCGTGGATTTAGAGAGTGCAAAACGGATGTACATTCATGCTAAAAATAGTGTTTCACTTGACCCTGTCGGTATTCATTTTCACATTGGGAGTCAAATAACGGAAGTTGAACCTTTTAAGGAGGCAGCGCTGGTACTGGCTAACTTACTTCGTAACCTTAAAGCGCTTAAGATTGATATCAAGTTTTTTGACGTGGGTGGTGGTATCGGGATTCAGTACAAAGATGAAACGACCATTGCACTTTATGAGTATGCACAGTCAATTTTTAGTGCACTTGGCGGTTTAGATGTGACACTTGTGTGTGAACCAGGGCGCTACTTGGTTGGAGATAGTGGATATTTCCTAACACGTGTACTTTACGAAAAAAACAATGGATTTAAACGGTTTGTTATTGTGGATGGCGCGATGAATGATCTCATTCGCCCGAGTCTTTACCATGCGTATCATGCTGTAGAGGTTGAAGGTAAAAAAGAGAGTGAGACTACGGTATGCGATGTTGTAGGGCCTATTTGTGAAAGTGGTGACTTTTTTGCAAAAGATATTGAATTACCGGCTCTTGAGCACGATGATCTCTTAATTGTTAAAAGTACTGGAGCCTATGGCTTTACGATGAGTAGTAACTATAATACACGTTCGCGTGTCGCAGAAATTGCACTTCAAAATGGAGAGGATCGCTTGATTCGTCAACGTGAAAGCTTTGAAGATGTGATTGCCCTGGAGAAAGCATATTTATGAGTTGTTTAAGATTTTTCATTTTACAAAATAATGCTTTTGGCTTGTTTATAGTATTAGAAAAAGTTTTACATGTAAAAGAGTTATTGAATCTTAGTATGCCAATAATTGGACATATAAAAGGCACATCATGCAAACAATAGAACACTATAGAAAAAAAATTGATCATATTGATGATCAGGTATTAAAATTGCTCAATGAACGTATGGATCTTGTCAAAGAAATTGGTCGTGCAAAACAAACCAGTGGCACGGCCATTTATCGACCTGAACGCGAAAAAGAGATTTTAGATCGCCTTAAAGGACTTAATCAAGGTTCCCTCAATCCCAAAGCGATTGATGCAATCTTCTTGGAAGTCTTTGCGGTAAGTCGCAATCTTGAATTTCCTGAAAAAGTTGCCTTCATGGGTCCTGAGGGAAGTTACACACACCAAGCGGCCGAGAGCCGTTTTGGGGCTATGGGCAGTTATATTGAGCTTAGCTCTATCGAAGCGGTGTTCCATGTTTTAGAAAATGGCGAAGCAAAATATGGTGTCGTTCCCGTTGAAAATAATACCGCTGGTGCTGTGGGAACAACACTGGATTGTTTAGGCAAATTTAGCTCAAAAATTGTGGCAGAACTTTATATGGATATTCACCACTCTTTTGCCTCTGTGTGCGAAGATATTAAGAAGGTTAAACGTATCTATTCGCATCCACAAGGCTATAACCAGTGTCGAAAATTTTTAGAAGAACATATGTTATTAGGGGTGGAATTTATTCCGACAAAATCAACGGCAGAAGCGGCGAAAAAAGCAAGTGAAGATTACGATGCTGCAGCGATTTGCTCACATATTGCTGCCAAGCTATCGAATCTACCCATTCTATTTGAAAAAATTGAAGATAATATGGCGAACCAAACACGCTTTTTGATTTTGAGTGATTTTAAAAACAAAAAAGGGATTCATAATAAAACTTCGATTTTGGCAAAGACTGATGATAAACCAGGCGGTCTTGTAGAATTTTTACAAACCTTCCAAGATCAAAAAGTAAATCTAACAAAGATCGAATCACGGCCAACAAAAGAGAAGGGCTTTCAATCCATTTTTTATATGGATTTCGAGGGACACATTGACGATGAAAATGTCCAAAAAGTAATTGAAGAGAACAGAGATAGATACGATATTAAATGGCTTGGAAGCTATATTTGTGGAGGATGAGAGATGCAATTTAATGGTGTTTTAGACAATTTGAAAACGTATGAAGCGGGCAAACCAATCGAGCTTGTTGTGAGAGAATACGGCATTGCACCTAAAGATGTAATTAAACTAGCGAGCAATGAGAATCCAAGAGGTTGTAGCCCTAAAGTGATTGAAGCCGTACGCATGGAAGCGATCCATATGAACCGCTATCCTGATGATAGTATGTATGAACTCAAAGATGCTTTGGCGCACAAGTACCATGTCGAAGATAAAAATATTATTATAGGCTCAGGAAGTGATCAAGTCATCGAGATGGCAATTCATGCCAAAGCGAATGCCAAGACCAAAGTTCTAATGGCAGGAATTACGTTTGCAATGTATGAGATTTATGCACTTCAAACAGGTGCAAAAGTTCTGAGGACGCCCTCCGCTCAACACAATCTCAAGGAGATGCTCGAAATATATAAAGCGAATAAAGATATCTCAATTATTGTACTTTGTATCCCCAATAACCCATTAGGTGAATGTTTGGATGCCAAAGATGTATATACTTTTTTAGATCAAATCGACAAAGAGACCTTGGTTATTGTTGATGCCGCTTATTTGGAGTATGCACGTTTTAAAGATCCTGCTAAAAATATTGATGCACATGAGTTAATAACCAAATACCCAAACACCATTTACACAGGGACTTTTTCTAAAGCCTATGGATTGGGTGGTATGCGTTGTGGATATGGTATTGCACAACCTGAGATCATTCAAACCTTGTTAAAACTTAGAGCGCCTTTTAATATTACAAACTTGACTTTAAAAGCCGCGATTGTAGCCCTCAGCGATGAAGCCTTTGTGGACGCTTCTGTGAAAGAGAATTTTGAGCAGATGAAAGTGTATGAAACGTTTGCAAAAGAGCTTGGATTTAGTATTATTGAGAGCTATACTAACTTTATTGTTCTAGAATTTGATGCCAGTAAAAACTCGGGAGCAATTGCTCAAAAGCTAATGGAAAAGGGTATAATCGTTAGAAATTTAGGATCGTATGGTATGAATGCTATTCGTGTTACAATAGGAACACCTGAGCAAAATGCACGCTTTTTTGAACTCTTTAAAACAATTTACAAGTAAGAGAAAGATAAATGGAGCTTAGAACACTTTTAAATCAAATAGCGACACTGATACAAAATTTGACACTCCGTCAAAGGATTGTGGCGGCAGTTTCGATTGTTGTTCTCATCGGTTTTTTAGTGTTTCTTACGCTCTACAAAAACTCAAATTCTACTAAAAACAGTGGCTATAGTGTTCTTTTTGAAAACACAACTGCGGGTGATTCAGCACTGATTATTCAGCAACTCGAAAAAGAAAAAATTCCTTATAAAGTAGTCAACGAAGGCACAATTGCAGTACCAAGTGATGTTGTCCATAAAGAACGCATCGCCATTGCGGCATTGGGAATCCCTAAAAATAGTAAAGTCGGTTTTGAAATTTTTGATAAAGCTGAATTTGGTGCTACTGATTTTGAGCAAAAAATTAAATACGTTCGAGCCCTTGAGGGTGAACTGGCGCGTACGATTGAAAGTCTTGGACCCATTGCAAACGCAAGTGTGCATATTGCAATTCCGAAAGAGACAGTTTTTGCACAAAAGCAAGCTGCACCTACAGCTTCCATTGTTTTAAATATTCGCCCAAGTATGAATCTTTCAGCTAAACAAATTATCGGCATTAAAAATCTTGTTGCAGCTTCTATTTCCAATTTAACCGCTGAAAATGTTTCTATTGTAAATCAAGATGGTGAACCTTTAGGGGATGATCAGAGCAATATGTTCCAAGGCGAATTGGTTAAAAGTCAAATGCGCTATAAAAAAGAGTTTGAACATAATGTTGAGCAAAAAATTATGAATGTTTTAGCGCCTGTTATTGGGGGTATTGATAAAGTTAATGCAAAAGTAACCATCGATTTTGATTTTTCACAACAAGATTATGTTAGCGAAACGTATGATCCCAATTCCGTTCCTCGAAGTGAGCAGAGTGTGGAAGAAAAACGTGAAGGAAAAGAGCCTCAAGATGTTGGTGGTGTACCTGGTGCTATCAGTAATATTGGACCTGTACAAGGATTAGAAAGCACCAAAAAAGCTGAAACATATCAAAAAAGTTCAACCACGACCAACTATGAGATTTCCAAAAAAGTTGTGAATTCTAAAGACGAGTTTGCAAAAATTAAACGTTTGACAGCGGCTGTTGTTGTTGATGGCGCCTACAAATATGGTGTAGACAGCGATGGGAAGAAAAAGAGTGAGTTGGAGTATGCTGCACTTAGTAAAGAGCAAATGGATGCTATTCGTGATGTTGTAAAGCAAACGGTAGGGTATAATCAAATAAGGGGTGATGAAGTTACTGTGAGTAACTTTGAGTTTAAACCACTCTCCAGCGATGGAACGCGTGCTCCTACCAAAGATTTGGTGGATAAAGTGTCCAATTATATGGGACCGTTGTTGCCATTGCTCAAATATATCATTGTTGGTATCTTATTATTTGTATTTTATAAAAAAGTTATTATTCCTTTCAGCCACAAAATGGTGGAAACAAAATTGGATGATTTTGAGGATGAAATCGAACCAATTGCAACAGCAGAAGAAGAGGGTGCTGAGGATACCTTAGAGAAATTTAGACAAGCACGTAAGAAAGTGGAAGATCAGTTGGGCATTGGTCAAGACTTCAATGAAGAAGCTCTCAAATATGATGTTCTATTGGAAAAACTTAAACATCTTGCTGAGCAAAAAAGTGAAGAATTTGCATCGCTTTTACAGTCTATGATTCGCAATGAAGGTGATTACGATGGCAGTAAAAATAGCTCTAAGGATCTAACGTAATGAAACTTACTGAAGAACAAAAAACCCTTTACAATGAACTCACTATGGCTGAAAAGGCAGCAATTTTGCTCATTCAGTTGGGTGAGGATTCAACTGCTAATCTTTTTTCTCATATGGAGATAGACGTTGTAACAGATATCTCCAAGTTTATAGCAACAGCAAAAAATATTGATAAAGCTGTAGCGAATGCAGTGCTTGAAGAATTCTATGTTATTTTACAATCCAATCAATATATCAGAAGCGGTGGTATGGAGTATGCGAAAGAGATTTTATACCGTACTTTTGGTGCAGAGGGTGCTCAAAAAATTCTTGATAAACTTTCTAAATCCATGGAAAATTCTCAAAGCTTTGGTTATCTCTCTCAAATTAAGCCTCAACAGTTGGGTGATTTTATTATCAATGAACATCCACAAACGGTTGCTCTTATTTTAGCCCATATGGATGCAACCAGTGCGGCTGAAACACTCTCTTTCTTTCCGGATCAGTTGAGAAGTGAAGTGACAATTAGAATGGCAAATTTAGGTGAAATCTCACCTTCAGTTGTTAAAAGGGTTTCTGCAGTTTTGGAAAATAAACTTGAGTCTCTAACTTCTTACAAGGTTGAAGTAGGTGGCCCTCGTGCAGTAGCTGAAATCCTCAACCGATTAGGTCAAAAAGCTTCTAAAACCACTATTGCGTATATTGAGCAAGCAGATGAGAAACTAGCATCTGTCATCAAAGATATGATGTTTACATTTGAAGATATTATGAAACTTGATGGTAATGCTGTCCGTGAAATTCTTAAAGTTGCTGATAAACGTGACTTGATGGTAGCACTCAAAGGTTCAGCAGAAGATTTAAGGAAAAAATTCTTTGAAAATATGTCACAACGTGCACAAGAGGCCTTTGTTGAAGAGATGAATTTCTTAGGCGCTGTACGTGTTAAGGATGTGGAAGAGTCTCAACGAAAGATTGTTGAAGAGGTTCAAAAACTAGCGGAACAAGGCATTCTCCAAATTGGTGAAGCGGAAGAGATGATAGGTTAACATGCTAACAGACAATATTATCGATAAAGACAGAGTGGATGACCATTCCGTCAAGCCATATCGGTTTAAGGTATTAGGTTCAACTCCAGAAACGTCTGCTGCTCCTTTACATGTAAACGAAGAGTATACGCAGGAAAGTATGTACGATCCAGAGTCAATGCCTGTGAGTGATGAAATAATCAATATTGCACGCATCGAAGAAGGAACACAAAATCAGTTTATTGAAGAGCTTCTCAAAAAAACAGATGAGTTAACCACGAATGTGGTTAAGCTTCAAATTCAGATTGAAAAGCAAGAACAAGATTTTAATAACAGACTCAACGAAGAGCTTACGCGTGAACGTGAAAATGCTTATGCACAGGGATATCAAAAAGCCAAAGATGAGGTTGAAGTTGCTGTTGCCGAAATGAAGACACGTTATTTGAAATCAATTGGTCATTTGGATACACTCTAT
>JAVHRG010000161.1:0-3204 GCA_036171535.1 Sulfurospirillum sp.
ACTCGTGAAAATAATTTTGAAATTTTGAAAAAAATAAAAGGGTGAATGGTGTCCCCAGCGCGATTTGAACGCACGGCCTCAGAATTAGGAATTCTGTGCTCTATCCAGCTGAGCTATGAGGACATAAGAGAGATTTGGTGTGGCGGGATTATAACAAAAACATACTTAGGAAACCTAAAAAGAGGAGGAATCAAAGTGTACCCAAAGATACACTTTGATTGAGAACATAAATCTACGATACATTAAAAGGCAGGAACAATGGCACCTTTGTACTTTTCAATAATAAATTTTTTCACTTCATCCGATTGAAGTGCTTTAAGAAGCGCTTTGGTTTTATCGTTATTCTCATTTCCTGCTTTAACAACCAAAATATTGGCATACGGAGAATTCGCTGACTCAAGTGCCAGTGCATCTGTACTTGGATTAAGTCCCGCTGGAAGAGCGTAGTTGGTGTTAATGACCGCAATCGTGAAATCTTCAATTACACGAGGGAGTTGCGCAGCTTCTAGCTCTGTAAATTTAAGATTTTTTGGATTTTCAACAATATCCAATTTTGTTTTGTGCTCAGCATCTTTGAGCGTAATTAGCCCTGCATTGGCTAAAACATCTAAAGCACGGCCTGCGTTACTTGGATCATTCGGAATGGCAACACTATCACCATCTTGAAGCTCAGAGAGCGCTTTAATCTTTTTTGAGTAAATGCCGATTGGTTCAATGTGAATATTACCAACACTTACAAGTTTTGTACCTTGACTTTTATTAAACTCTGTAAGGTACGGTGTGTGTTGAAAAAAGTTTGCATCGATTTCACCACTGTCTGTGACTTTATTTGGAATAACATAGTCATTAAACACTTTAATTTCTAAGGTGTATCCTTCCTTCGCTAAGAGAGGTTTTACAATTTCCAATATCTCAGAATGAGGAACGGGGGTAGCACCAACAATAATTGTTTTTGCACTCTTGTCATCTTTTGAGGCTACTTTGCCTTCAACTTTTTTATCGCCACTGCAACCACTAAATACAAGCAGTGCTCCAACCAAAATAGCTCCTAACCCTTTATACATGTGTACTCCTTAAATAACTAAATGTATAGTAAATCACTTTATTTACTATACATTTTTGAAATCGTAACTTCATTCGTATTAAAAAGGACTGAATTGCCATTAAATCGCATGTTAATGTTTTATTATTTTATAAAGAAAATCACCGATACTTTGAAAAATTTGAACCAAAACAATCAAAATAAAAACGGTCCAAAAAATATAAATACCATCAAATCGATAATAGCCGTAATTCATCGCAACCGCACCAAGACCACCACCGCCAACGGTTCCCGCCATGGCAGAAAAACCAACAATAATGATCAAAGAGAGTGTAATCGCAGAAATAATACTCGGAAATGCCTCAGGAAGTAAGACGCGAAAAATGATTTGGAATTTGTTCGTTCCAAACGATTTTGCCGCTTCAATAACACATTGATCGACCTCTTTAAAAGCACCTTCAATCATTCTGGCGATAAAAGGGGCTGTTCCAATGGTAAGCGGCACGATCATCGCGAATGTTCCCGTATGTTTTCCTACCAAAAACTTAGTTACAGGGAATAAGACAATGATAAGGATGATAAAGGGAAACGAGCGCAACATATTGATCGTGACATCTAAAAATTTATAGGTATATTGGTTAGGTGAAATGCCGTTTTTATCGGTGATAATCAGCACAATCGCCAGCATAAAACCAATAAGTGTTGCTAAAAATGTCGAAACAAGACTCATCGTGAGTGTCTCAATGACTGCATCCATTAAAACGCTTTTCATTCCTAAAGATTTTTCAAAAAATGCTATGATAGACTGTTCCATCTTAGAGTACCTCCCAAATGACTTCAGTTTTTTCTTGCAAATAGCGTGTAATCATACTGGCCGTTTGTTCATCAATATTAATAACGAGTGAGCCGACCACATGATCATTCAGCTTTTCAAGCTTCCCCCAAACAATATTAAAATTGATATTAAGCTCGCGCGCCATCTGTGTCACGATGGGTTCATACGAAACAGTGCTTGGGAAGAAAAGCCTTATATTAACGCCCTCAGCAGGAAGTTCTTCATCATCCCCTAGAAATTTCATCATCTTTTCATCGGGTCTTAAAAAAAGATCTTCAATTCGTCCTAGCCCAATCACTTTTCCATTTTCTAAAAGCAAAGCACGTGATGCCACTTTTTTGACAACTTCCATTTCGTGCGTTACGATAATAATGGTAACACCAAGGTTTTGATTGATCTCTTTTAAAAGTTCTAAGATTGATTTTGTCGTATTGGGGTCGAGGGCAGAGGTTGCTTCGTCACTCAGAAGTATTTTCGGATTTAAGGTTAAGGCTCTTGCAATGGCAACACGTTGTTTTTGTCCACCGCTCAGCTCCTTAGGATAAACAAATTTCTTAGCTTCAAGCCCAACAAGCTTTAAGAGTTCGTCCACTCTTTTTTGAATTGCTTCTTTACTGTACCCCCACACTTTCATGGGAAGAGCGATATTTTCATACACGTTTTTTTGATTGAGTAGCGAGAAATTTTGAAAAATCATACCAATCTGACTTCTTAATATTCCAAGACCACTCTCGTTTAACGTTTCAACCTCTTTGCCAAGAACAATAACTTCTCCAGCACTAATGCCCTCAAGTCCATTAATACAACGAAGCAGTGTTGATTTACCTGCACCGCTGTGTCCAACGATTGCAAATATTTCACCAGAATCTACATGTAAACTTATATCATCTAAAACTTTTTGATCGTTAAAATATTTACTGAGATGTTTTATATCTATCAAGTTTTAACCTTTTAGAGAAGTGTTTCAATCCAAAACGCGAGATTATAACCATTTATCGTTTAATGTCTATACGTTCAATGCATATAGATATAAAGAAAAACAGAATAACTAAATTGTTTTATAGACAATGTGTTTGCGAAAATTTTGATATGTGCTACGCAGAAAAGGAGGATGTAAAGAGCCCAAAGACTCTTTACATGTAAAGTAATTAACCGTTACGTTTTTTGATAATCTCTTCTGCAACGTTTCTAGGTACTTCATCATAATGATCAAATTCCATAGAGTACGAAGCACGACCTTGTGTTTGAGATCTAAGGTCTGTTGAGTAACCGAACATTTCAGCCAATGGGCAGAATGCGTTAACAATTTTGTTACCACTTCTATCAT
>JAVHRG010000162.1:0-3204 GCA_036171535.1 Sulfurospirillum sp.
GACAGAAACATCCACTTTGTCACCTTGCCTTGCAAAAGCAGGAAGTTTTGTAGTAACCAAAACGGCAGCAACGTTTTTAGATTTAATGTCAACAGGATCGACTTTCACATTCACTGTTTGCAAAAGATTGGAGAGTGAACGCAATGTAAACTGTGAAGAGGAACCATCGCCCGTACCATTAAGACCAACCACAAGACCGTAGCCTATTAATTGGTTATCTCGCACACCAATAACATTAGCAATATCGCCGATTCTTTGGGCATAAAGCGTACTGAGCGCTGAAATTAATACGAAAGATAGTTTAACGATCTTCATCAATTTCCTTTAAATTTGACATTCTTGTCAATTCTAAAGCAATTAATGTTCCAAGAGTTATTTTTGATTAATGCGTTGTAAAATATCTTCCATCATATCAATCTGAACTTTTTGAATTTCAAGAAGCTCTTCTTGTTGATGCATAATGAGATGGTCGATTTTTTCATGAAGCATACGAATTTCAAGTTCGGATTTAAGATTGATCATATAATCATTTTTGGAACGCACTCTATCTTTTTCCTCTTGTCTGTTCTGGCTCATCATAATGACAGGTGCTTGCAGTGCCGCAATACACGATAAAATCAAATTGAGCAGTATATAAGGATATGGGTCAAACCCTTGGTTGTGAAACCAGTAAACATTTACTAAAATCCAAATCACCAAAAAAGAACAAAATGAAATAATAAACGTCCAACTCCCACCAAAAGTAGCCACTTTATCGGCTATTCTCTGCCCAAAACTCAAAGTGGTTTTATCATCATCTTCTATATTATCAGTCAGGATAGAGTGATTTTGAAAGGAATCAATAACTTTGTGTTCTAATGAAGAAAGTTCACCCAACTCTTGGGTTAAATAATCCGTAATATATTTTTCTCGAAAAACATTGAGTTCCGAATTGGCTAAATAACTTGCTTCATTAAAAGAGGGATTTGCTTCTTGAATATATTTTAAAATGGAGCTTCGAATAGCATTAGAGGAAATTCGCTCCGTTAACGGAAATGATTTACCAGAAATATCGCTAATAAATGTTTTAGTTTTCATTTGAACGATAATAGCTTAAAGCGCTATTCCCAAATTTTTTAGTTTTTTGCAGTGTATAAACGCCAATAGTTTCAGGAAGGATGAGACTACTCATATGCTCAATAACGATCAAATGGGCCATCTGAGAAGGAATAGAAGCAATAAGTGTTAATACATTTTGGTATATATCGTCCATTCCATCACGAATAGAAAAAGGTGGATCAAAATAAAAATAGGCTTTACATGTAAAGGTAGAAAGAAGTGTGGGAAACAGTACAAAACTGTCACCTTGAAGCGGTGTCGTGTGTATTTCATCAATTTCTTTGCAATTATTTTTTAAAATGGAAAAGGCTGCTCTATCTTTTTCAATAAAATAGGCTTGCTTTGCTCCACGGCTCAGCGCCTCAAGTCCCATTGAACCACTTCCTCCAAATACTTCAACAAAAACTTCACCCACAATGTCATATTGAAGACTATCAAAAAGAGAACCTTTGAGAATTGCTTTTGTACTTCGCGTGCTATCAAGGGAAGGAAGCATGATCTTTTTACCCTTATATTTTCCCGCACCAATAGTTGTAAAAAGAGGTTTAGTTGCCATAGTAACCTCGAATGGTCTGTATCAATTCTTCTCTGAATTTTTCGGTTAAAACCGTAATTTTTTCTTCCAAATCGTACGTGTGTTTGGATTGAGGCATCATATCATCCACATTACCTTGCAGCAAGATAAGATGTTGAAAAAATTTATCCAACTCAATGAGTAAAGAAGATTTAGAAAAAGGAATAATTAAATTGCCATCATCGGATGAAATATAAAAAATAGGCTTATCAAGCTCAATTTTTTTATCGCTAATGACAAAATCACACTGTTTGTAGGGAACGACTAGATCGCCTAAAAAACTTTTTAGTGCACGACTTAGCAATAGCGATTGACAAACTAATGCAACTTTCATAGAAACCCTTTAGATACAAGATAGCGAAATATAACACACTAAGTCTTAATTGTTAAACAAAAAGAATAATGTGTCGATCTGGTTAATAGAAAATTATAAAACGTTAAGGAGGGCAATTATGGACATTTTTAGCGCAACCAGCAAACAGGTCGAAACAGCAACTTCGCCTAAGGTATCAAACACAATACCAACAAGACAAGTTGAGCAAACAGCTGATACATCTAAAGTCAATCAACAACAAAATCAAAGTGATGAAACTAAAAAAACATTAAGTGATACCGTTAAAGAGCTTAACAAGCAAATGGATTTACTTGATACCAATCTCACTTTTGGATTTAATGATAAAATTGATGTAATGTATGTTAATGTAATGGAAAAAAGTTCTGGTAAGGTTATTCGCAAATTTCCTACCGATGAAGCAATGAAACTTTCTGAAAAAATGAAAGAGATTGTAGGGATAATTTTTGATAAAAAAGGATAGATAATGGCAACAACTTCAGCAACTACCACGACAAGTAGTACGACCGGCAGTTTGAGTTCATTAGGTCTTGGTAGTGGTGTTTTAACAAGCGATGTTCTAGATAAATTACGTGCAGCCGATGAATCAGGACTTGTAACACCTATTGATACTAAACTAACGGCTAATACAACCAAACAAACTGATTTGGCATCGATTCTATCACTAGCGAATACGTTGAAGTCATCCACTAATACACTATCTGATGAAAATAATTATCTTAAAAGAACAACTACCGTCTCAAATGATGCTATATCGGTTACAGCAAGTGGTGGTGCTTCTGTAGAAAACTTTACAATGCACGTGAATACATTGGCGAAACAAGATATTTACCAATCAACAAGTTTTTCCAGCCAAACAAGCTCTTTTACATCAGCTAACGATACACTTAATCTCAAAATTGGAACAAACAATTATTCTCTTGATGTAACATCATCAACATCACTGTCTGATCTTAAAAATATGATCAATGATAAGGCTGGCGGTAAAGTCACTGCTTCCATTTTGAATGTCGGAGGAACAAACCCCTATAGACTTGTTATCAAATCAGCCTCAACTGGAGCGGATAATGCCATTACGTTATCTTCTACAGGAACAGGAACAGCCATCACCGATTTAGGACTAGGCACAACGGCTAATCATCTTCAAACAGCAACAGATGCTTCCTTTGTTTACAATGGC
>JAVHRG010000163.1:0-3203 GCA_036171535.1 Sulfurospirillum sp.
TTGGGCTTCTTCCTGTAAAGATTCCTGTATCTACACTAAATGTACCATTACTTGTAACACGACCTTCATTATTTGCAATTTCATGTTTCAATAGTTCTTCGTAACTTAGATTGTAGTGAACCTTTCCAATATTGGTTAACCCTAATTTTTCAATTTCATTAATCTTCGACATATTATTGATATCCTCAATACATTTTAATTATCATTCATAGCAGAAAACCTCTGCAACAGCGAAGAGCCAAGTGACACCTGCCACATTTGGCTCTATCTATATTATGGCTTATAGTGTGACAAGGAGTTGATTATTGACGATAACATCCCCTGTATTAACACGAACACTACTTACAACGCCATCAATGGTCGCTGGTACTTCAATTTCCATTTTCATAGCCTCAATCACAATGACTGGTTGACCTTTTGTAACTTTGTCACCAACCTTAACCAAAACTTTAAAAATAGAACCTGGTATACCTGCTCTCACTTCCGCATTATTGGAAGGAATCAGTGCCGCGTTGCCTGACTCTGCACTACAACCCTCTTCAATCTCAATGAAATATTCTTGTCCATTAATAACAAAGGCATCTTGTTTATCAGATGGCTTAACATTGTATTTTTGTCCATTAACAATAACTGTGTAGTCTTCAGAAGCATTACAAAGCACTTTTTCTTTGTCAGCTTTACCAATTTTACGGACATTCGCTTTTGCTTCACCTTTTAAGTAAGCAATGCCTTTATCTTTGCATGAAGCAGCAATAAAGATATTTTCTTCCGTCGCTTTTAAGCCTTCTTTTTCCAAAAGTTGTTTGACAGTTGTCAATGATTTGCTCTCATCCGCATCGGCAAGATCAAGTGCATTTTTCTTTGTTGGATCAAGTTTTAGCTGTTTACTGGCAAGCGCAACAATTTTAGCATTAGGAGCAACTGGAGTTTTTCCAAAATAGCCAAGTACCATTTTGCCATAGCCTTCAGCAATTTTTGTCCATGGTCCAAACATGACATTATTAAATGCTTGTTGAAAATAAAATTGTGATACAGGCGTGACGCTAGTACCATAACCACCTTTTTCAACGACTTCACGCATGGCTTTAATGACTTCTGGAAATTTATGAAGAATATTGTTATCACGAAGCATTTGGGTATTGGCAGTCAAAGCGCCACCTGGCATTGGAGAGAAAGGAATCAAAGGAGAGACTTGCACCGCTTCTGGTGGCATAAAATAATCTTTTAAACAATCTTGTAAAACATCCTCATAAGTGAGAATTTTTTCAAGTTCTAATCCACCAAGATCATAATCTTTACCTTTCACGGCATGAAGCATTGTTAGAATATCTGGCTGACTTGTACCTCCGCTCACAGGAGCAGCTGCAAGATCAATACCATCCACACCCGCTTCAAGAGCAGCTAAATAACACGCTACACTGACGCCTGCGGTTTCATGCGTATGAAGTCTTACATGCATTCCTTCAGGTAAGAGTTTTTTGGCCATTTTAATGGTCTCATAAACTTTTTGAGGACTTGATGTGCCACTAGCATCCTTAAAACAAACGCTGTGGTATGGGATACCAGAATTCAAAATCGTTCTAAGTGTTTTCTCATAAAAAGCAACATCATGAGCACCTACACATTTTGGAGGAAGATCCATCATAGTAACGACGATCTCATGTTTAAGGCCATGATGCACAATACGCTCGCCGCTGTATTTGAGATTTTCAATGTCATTCAGCGCATCAAAGTTACGAATCGTTGTAGTACTGTGTTTTCTAAACATTTTAGCATGTAGATCAATGAGTTCACGATTACCGGTATCAAGCATGACAGTATTAACACCACGAGCGAGTGTTTGAAGGTTCGCATCGGGTCCTGCAATAGCGCGGAATCTATCCATCATTTCAAAGGCATCTTCATTTAAGTAGAAATAAAGGCTTTGAAAACGAGCCCCTCCACCAAATTCAAAATGGCTAATACCGGCATCTCTTGCTGCCGCTACCGCAGGTAGAAAGTCATCCATAAGTACACGTCCACCAAAAACTGACTGGAACCCATCTCTAAACGTCGTATCCATCACATCGATGTATTTTTTCGCCATCTTCGTTTTGCCCTTTTACTATTATGTTTTTTGTTTTAAGACTTGATAGAAGCAGCAATTGCTGCGACAACTGCGAAGTTACCTTTTTGCAATAATTCTTCAGTAGAATTACTCCTATGAATACTCTCTTTTTTCATCGGGAAGTATTTCATAATGATTTTAGCCTGAACGTTTAACATAACGACCATTATGGCTAAAAGCACAAAGAATGTAGATTGAGTAAGAACCAAGAATCTTAAGCTACCTACACACAAATTAACTTCCATAAATGCAACCCTTTTGTTTAAATTTAACTAAAAACAATAGTCAAAATTTTAGTATTTTATCATTTTATTTATTAAATCAAACCCATAAAAAAGTGCTGTGGTAGGGATAAATTTACTGCATTACATGTAAAGAAAAGTGCGATAAGATTATCTAATCAAAAGACAAAGCCTTGAATTAATTCTCGAAAGTAGCTGCAATATTCTAGGTATTTTGGGAGTTTATTAATAAAAATTTGCAGTATATTGTGATAAAAAGTGATTGAGGAAGAATAGATAAATTAAGGTTTTAATCTCTTAGATTACAGTATTTATTTACAAAAGTAGCAATCTTTTGTGTGACACCTGTGCACCATTTTCTTATATAGCTCATTTGATGAACATACATATCCTCTAAAAACAACAAATATATCAATCGATATAAAGATAGATTCACCAAAAATTATTCTTAGGATGATTGCTTTTGAGAAAAAGAGAGTTTAAAGAATAAAGAAATTTTCAGGATGTTTAATAATAGCACCATGTTCGGAGATAGCTTCATCTGGCATATTATAACGTTCATTAAAAATTGGATGATGAAATTGTACTTCATCATTAATGATTTCAAAAACCATCGTTTCATAAACAACTTTTTTAGCATCGCCTTCAAAAAAAGAGTGACGTACATGCATACTTATTGTTGAAATTAAAAATTCTCTGCCATTTAGCTTGATAACATTTTTTAACTCTAACTCTCTCATCAAATACCTTTCGAAATTTGTATAATCCAGAAAATAGTAACATAATATAACATCGAATTTAATAAAACTGTGAAGTAAAAAGAAGAGAAGTAAAATGGTGCGGTCGGGGGGATT
>JAVHRG010000164.1:0-3190 GCA_036171535.1 Sulfurospirillum sp.
ATGGAAATTGCCCTAAATGTGGAAGTGCCTTTTTAAAAAAAGTGGTGTGAGGCTATTGGATATGGACTAAAAGCCAGCCAATAACCCATGCACCGTCTTTTGCAAAATAGACTTTTTGATCAAAAAATTGCATTGCATCAATCGTCTCTTTTGCCAATAAAGCTCCCGCAACCAAGTTCTTAGCACCATAGTAGCCTAACAAAAAGCATTGCGCACTCGCTTCGCTACACTCTTTTCGCTCTTCCTGTGAAAAAAGGGCGATAACCTTCTCAAAATCCGCTTTTTCTAAAATAACAAAGGGCTCTAAATGACCATTGGTTTTCAAATAGGCTGTTGCCCAAAAAATACCACCACTGGCGTAGAGTGACTCTTTTGTGTGAGTTGTTTGAAGTGTGGAGAGCTCATTTTGAATCACACTGACACATTTTGCTTCAAAGGAAGTATTGGTGTCACGTAAGTCTGCTTGTTGGGTTAACGAAACTGTTCCAAGGGGAATTTCAAAAAAATCGATGGCATTTTGTACATCCATCCAAGCTACTTTTGTGTTTCCTCCACCAATATCGATCATGGAAGCGTTAAGCCATTGTGCTTTAGGAACAGAACCGTAAAAAGCAAACGTGCTCTCCTCTTTTTCATCGATAAAATACAGAGCATGATGCGTCATTTTTTGACTTTGGCTTCTAGCGCGGGTCTGTTTTTGATTTTATGGATAGCACTGCTAGCGATAATAAAGATGTTCTGTTCAGATATGTTTTGGTCATGTTGAAGTGTATTTTTAAGTATGACAATGTCAGAGCTGACATGATCTATCATCTCTGGTGTCATTATGCGATGTTCTGTTATACCACTTTGAGGAGCGGTGTTAAGAGCATTTCGATAGTTGATCTTGGTAAGATTGTTATCTAGCTCGATCACATAGGCCTTAACACCTTTCCCTCCTATTTCGATGGCGCCATACTGCTCTCCAAAGAGGGCAGCGTGGCATACAAAAACGTAGAGAAAAAGGCGCGAGAGAAAACTCTTTTTAAAGAACAAGGCAGTAGCCTGCGATAATGGCTCCAATACCACTTAACACTAAAGAACCTAACCAAAACTTTTTATTACGAGTGAGTGCTGAAATAGAGGCAAGCGCAATAGAAATTTGTAAAAAGGTAATCGCGAAGCTTAAAATGTGGTGGATGTGATAGTAGTGATCACTCTGCTCATTACGCAATTCTTTCAGGCCTTCAATACGCTCTGCTTCGGCTTTAATCTCTTCTTGCTCTTTTTTATAAACCGCTACTTTTTTCTTAAAATCTTCCGCTTTATCAGGGTATATCTCAGCGTTGACTGTGTAAATATGCGCTTTCACACTTTTAGCTTGGTAAAAATTCCACTGATCAGAGGCTTGACTTTGGTACAGTACCGCTTCGTTTTTGGTGAGGATTGTTTTCGATGTAATTTGTGATTCATACAAACCAACCAGAGCTGTCACAATGGCGATAATGGCGGTACTCAGCGAAATATACGAAAGCCAACCTTCTGCCTCTTCCTCTTTGTGTTCGACTTCTGCTAGAGCTTCCTCGACTTGTTTTAAATGTTCTTCAATGGCATTACTTTCCATAGTGTATCCTCTTCTAAAATCTAAAAATGCGCGCGTATTTTATCAAAAAAATACTACTTTTGATCTACTTTGGCTTTTAATGTTTTTTCGGTGATTGTATGGATATAGTAGTATGCCACACCAATGAGTATGCCCACAAGAGGCAGTGCATAGTACCAGTGTCCTTTAGCCCATTTGATGACACCTAAAATTTCATTTCCGAAGTACCACACGGGGATAATAATCAATGCTGCCCAACACCATGCCGCAAACAGATTAATCACAGCATATTTTTTAGCGCTATATCCAGTCAGTCCTATGGCGATGGGAATAATCGTGCGAAGCCCATACAAATAACGCTGTAAAAAAATGATCGGCCAGCCATGTTTTTTAAGCAGGAGATGTGCCAGTGCAAATTTGCGTCGTTGCTTTTTGAGTGTACGATGTACATAGCTTTTGTTGAATCTTCCAATGTAAAAATAGAGCTGATCTCCTGCAAAACCGCCCAGTCCTGCCACAAAAATAGCGATAAAAAGTTGCATGTCTCCTGTATGGCTAAAAAGTCCTGCCATAACCAGACCACTTTCACCCTCTAAAATACTCCAGAAAAAAAGAATAATGTACCCGTACTCTTGCATACTTGCGATAAAAAAGTCTTCCATAATGTCCCTATTTAGTTCTTGTGTCGCATGGAAGCGGCTGTTTGTTCTGCATTAAAATTTCGAGCGGCTGCTGCGACCTCTTTATCAACGATGGTTTGACCAATCGGAAAGAGTGAAATAGCGGCAAGTTTGAGGTGCTGAATGCCAAAAGGAATTCCGATAATCGTGGCAAAACACGCAATTGCAGAGAATACATGCCCAAGCGCGAGCCAAATGCCTGCAAAAAGAAACCAAACAACGTTACCCACGACCCCAAAGGAACTGGTGCCAACATCTTCTTTATGTAAAAGCTCTTTACGACTGATGGCTTCTTTGCCAAACGGGAAAAAAGTAAATTGCCCTATGACAAAACAGGCTTTTGCCCACGGGATGCCGATGATAGTGATAAATGCGAATATTCCTACAATCCACCAGCAGAGTCCCATAAAAACGCCACCTAAAATAAACCATAAAAAGTTGCCGATTGAACGCATACTGTTTCCTTAACTGTTTGAGTGTCGTATTCTACTTAAAAGTAAGGTTGATTTTGATTACAAAGGGTGAAATATTGGAAAAAAAGAAGGAGGGCAAAGAGTAACACTCAGACCGGGCAATCTGAGTGTATCTTTTAAAATGATTGAGTGTTTCACAAAAAGGAGGTTATTGACTTGGTAATGAAAGTATAGGAGAATAGATTAAACGTGTGATTAACCTTTTGTAAATAAAAAGTCAATGAAAAAATTTAATGACTTTATCACTTCTGTTACACTCATTGATTGAGTTGATCTTTCTACGCTATCGTTTAAATCCTAGCAAATTTTTTAATGTAGAACATTTTAACACTTTTATTTCCTTCTTATAATGTTAAAGAAGGTGTTTTAGGGCTTAGTTAGAGTCGGCTGATTTAAAGTTTTGTGCAGGGCAAAAACAAACCACGCACAAAGGAGCAGACTTTACATGAACTCGG
>JAVHRG010000165.1:0-3183 GCA_036171535.1 Sulfurospirillum sp.
AATATTATTATATTTTATTAATTCGAACTGCTTAAGGGTGATAAGCAATAAATTCAAAGAATTAGGCGCAGATTTTTTATTATTAATGGTTGCAATTGCATGGGGAAGTACATTTTTTATAGTACAAGAAGCAGTTAATGAAACACCCGTTTACACATTCTTATTTTGGCGATTCTCGTTAGCAGGTCTTTTAATGGCACTTATTTCATTTAAGCAAATTCGTTATCTCAATTTCGAAGTTTTAAAAGCAGGTGCTCTTTTGGGTCTTTTTATGTTTCTAGGTTATGCTTTTCAAACATTTGCCTTGACGTATACATACTCTTCTACAGTAGGTTTTATCACAGGGCTTAGTGTCATTGTGGTTCCTTTTGTGACGTATCTTATTTTTAAACAAAAAGCTTCAATGTTCTCAACACTTGGAGCAATCGTAGCTTCTGTGGGACTTTACTTTTTAACACTCAATAATGAATTAGGTTTCTCGTTAGGTGAATTTTATGCTTTTGTTTGTGCGATGATGTTTGCACTGCATATTGTTTTTACAGGGCATCTCTCTCGTCAGCATAATATATACCTTTTAGTGACAATTCAATTTTTAATGGTGGGAATTTGCTCTTTGATTGGAGGTCTTGCAATGGAAAGCTCAATCATTCCTCCTCACACTGATGGGCTGTTTGTAAATGCCATAGCTATTACGGTTATTTTTGCAACTATTTTTGCCTTTTGGGTGCAAACAGCGATGCAACGTTTTACAACCGCAGCAAAAACAGCGATTATTTTTACAATGGAGCCTGTAAGTGCAGGTATTTTTGGTTATTTCTTTGCCAATGAACTTTTGACATTTCCTCAGATATGTGGTGCGGGGATGATTCTAAGTGGTATGCTCATTGCAGAACTAGG
This sequence comes from Sulfurospirillum sp., assembly GCA_036171535.1. GTDB lineage: Bacteria > Campylobacterota > Campylobacteria > Campylobacterales > Sulfurospirillaceae > Sulfurospirillum. Next base: position 898 of record JAVHRG010000165.1, read on the forward strand.
TTCATACTATATGGAGCAGTATCGTAGAAGGAAAAATGCTGTTTAGGGTTTAATATAACGACTCTAGAGTAGCTGTTATATCGATGATATCTCTTTGCTAAAGGCAAATTTATAGTTTACATGTAAAGGTTACCCCCGAAAAGAAGCACTTCACCATCGTTGCGTCTGATAATGGCTAAAAATTGGAATATAGTTTGCTCAATGTTAATGTTCTCATTTTAGGTCAAATGCTTTTTTGTGACCTAGTTACATGATTTGGTGTAATTTTCATTGAATGCAACTTAGTTGTGACTTAATAGTTTTTTAGATAACATTCACTATTAACTAAATGAGGAAAATCATGAGTGAACAAATCAAAACATTGTTTCAAGAGCACGACATCAAATTTACAGCTGCACGCTCCTCAATTTTAGAAGTGCTGAAAGAGACACATCACCCTATGAACTATGAACAAATTAAAGAGAAAATGAGCGTTATTATGGACAAAGCGACGTTTTATCGCAATATCGCAAAGTTTGAAGAATTGGGGATGGTGCATAAATTTGAAGCGGATGATCGCAAGTGGTATTTTGAACTCTCTAGCACCACACATGCCCATTTTATTTGTGAGCATTGCCATCAGATTACGTGTATGAACGTTGATCTTGGTAACGTAGAAGGTGATGTAAAAAGTATTGTGCTTAAAGGTACATGTAAGGAGTGTCGTGCATGAAAATACTTTTACATGTAAGCTTTTTGGTACTACTTTTTTTGAGTGGTTGCGCGGTTAAAAAAAATATTACCACTTCAGAAACATACGTGATTACTATCAAAAACAAACAGATTGCACTTTCCGATACGGGTTTTATCAATCAAGGTCAAGATTATACCAATGTGCAAATTTTCTCTGCAGGAAGTGTGCTTTTTAATCTTGAAATGATGGGAAATAATATCTGTTTGGATGGAAGATGTATGGATAAACTCTCTTTCAATCAACAATTTTTTCAAGAAGAACATTATGCGGGATTGATGCAAGAGATTATTGCGAAACAGCCTATTTATGAAGGCAAAAATTTACAGCAAACAAGCAATGGTTTTGAACAAGAGCTAGACTTCCCTCATAGTCATATTATCTATAAAATTGAAGACTCGAACCTCTCATTTAAGGACACCAAACAGGGTGTTTTAATCCGTATAAAACCATTACACTAAAAAAGGAATTTTCATGAAATTTGTTGGAGCACATGTCAGTGCTAGTGGTGGAGTTTTTAATGCTCCCATCAATGCCACAAAAATTGGTGCAAAAGCATTTGCCCTTTTTACAAAAAATCAACGTCAATGGGAAGGTAAGCCTTTAACCCAAGATGAGATTGATCGTTTTAAAGCTGAATTAGAAAAAGCGCAGATTTTACCCAAACATATTTTACCTCATGATAGTTATTTGATTAACCTTGGTCATCCTGAGCTTGAAGCACGTGAAAAATCCCTCAATGCCTTTTTGGATGAGGTGAAACGCTGTGAAGCTTTAGGCCTTAATAAGCTCAATTTTCATCCAGGAAGTCATCTCAAACAGGTTAGCGAAGAGGCGTGTTTAGAGCTTATTAGTGCTTCTATGAACGAAGTGTTGCGACAAACAAGCGGTGTGAGCTTGGTTGTCGAGAACACAGCAGGTCAAGGAAGCAATATGGGTTACAAAATGGAACACCTAGGTTACTTGATGGATAACTCTATTGATAAAGAGCGCGTAGGGGTTTGCATCGATACCTGCCATCTATTTACTTCAGGTTACGATATTAGGAGTGAAGAGGCGTATAGGCAAACGATGGAAAAATTTGCTACAATCGTCGGATTTAAGTATCTCAAAGGGATGCATTTAAATGATTCTAAGCCTGATTTAGGCGCTCGTGTTGATAGACATGACTCTATTGGCAAGGGAAAACTTGGGATCGAGCCATTTAAGTTTATTATGAACGATGAACGCCTTAATGACATTCCTTTAGTGCTTGAAACAATTGATGATTCCATATGGGCAGAAGAAATTACACTGCTTTATAGTCTTATCAAATAAAACTCCCTAAGGACCTATATGAAACAAACAGTAAAAGTAGCCACTCTGCTCAGTCTTAGTGCGGCGACATTATTAGCTTCAGGATACCGCATACCTGAGCAATCTTTAAATTCAGTAGCACTAAGTGCAGCGTATGTTGCGGGGGCAAATGGGGCAGATGCCAGTTATTATAACCCTGCAAATATGTCTTTTATGGAAAATGGCGCTTTTACTGAAGTGGCAATGACGTATATTAATTT
>JAVHRG010000166.1:0-15399 GCA_036171535.1 Sulfurospirillum sp.
TTAAAACCACACGTAAAACACCATCAAAATGGCCTGGGCGCGCTAATCCTTCCAAAATATAGGCTTTGGCACTGGGTGCTAGGATGGTTGGCTCTATTGTAGAGTACATTACCTCAGGGGTTGGCATAAATAAAATGCTTACACCTGCAAGTTCACAAATTTTGATATCGGCTTGAGTACGCTTAGGGTAGGTACTAAAATCTTCCCCTACTAAAAATTGTGTAGGGTTGACAAATACAGAGACAATGGCGTGATCGTTTTGGGCTACAGCATTTTGCATCAAAGAGAGGTGTCCATTGTGCAATGCTCCCATGGTTGGGACAAAGCCTATGGTTCCTTTTAACGCGCTTCTAGCGAGCTTGAGTTCATCAATTGTTTTTACTATTTTCATTTTAGGCACTTTTGAGTAAAATATAATACTAGACTTCTTAAGAAACGGCTTTTGTTGGGGGTCTCTTAAATTGAAGCGAGTATTATAGCAAAAGGAAACCATTTGGATAGTTACGAATATACCGAACTTCTCAAAAAATTAACCACGAAAGTGGATAACATCGCACAGATTATTAAGCCAAAAGAGCTGACTTCAAGGCTTAAAGAGATCGAAATGATTGAACAAAATCCTGAGTTTTGGAATGATGCGAAAAAAGCAGCAGAGTTACAAAAGGAAAAAACAGCGCTCAACTCGTTACTCTCCCGTTATACCAAAGCAAATACGGTTGTTGTCGATGCCGTTGACTTATATGAAATGGCCAATACTGAAAACGATGAAACAACACTTGAAGAGCTTTACAAAGATGCTGGGCATTTGGAAGATCACATTACCAATTTAGAAATTGCCATGATGCTCAGTGGCGAAAATGACAATAACAATGCTATTATTTCTATTCATCCAGGCGCTGGTGGTACTGAGAGCCAAGATTGGGCGAGTATTTTGTACAGAATGTACTTGAGGTGGGCAGAACGCTTAGGCTTTAAAGTTGAAGTACTGGATTACCAAGAGGGTGAAGAAGCGGGTCTTAAAGATGTGAGTTTCATCATCAGTGGTGAAAATGCTTACGGCTATCTTAAAGTTGAAAATGGTATTCATCGTTTGGTACGTATTAGTCCCTTTGATGCCAATGCCAAACGCCATACATCGTTTAGTTCTGTCATGGTCTCTCCTGAAGTGGATGATGATATTGACATCGTCATTGAAGACCGTGATCTTAAAGTCGATACCTACCGTTCAGGAGGTGCTGGTGGTCAGCACGTCAATAAAACCGATAGCGCGATTCGCATTACACACATGCCAACGGGTATTGTGGTACAGTGTCAAAATGATAGATCTCAGCATAAAAATAGAGCAACCGCTATGAAAATGTTGAAGTCTCGTTTATATGAGCATGAACTTGAAAAGCAACAAGCGGTTAAAGATGGTGTTGAAAAGAGTGAAATCGGCTGGGGACATCAGATACGCAGTTACGTTTTAGCGCCGTATCAACAGGTAAAAGACAATCGAAGTAACATTGCGTATTCACAAGTAAGCAATATTTTAGATGGTGATATTTCAAAGATGATCGAAGATGTGCTTATCGCACAAAAACGTTAAAAGTACCAAAGGTGCGCGGGCTCTCTGCGTGAGAGAACACAGTGTTAACGTAGTTTTTAAAGCTTCGCTTTAAAAGCGTGTCAAGAGTTTTGTAAGAACTCTATTTTATTAAAAAGGAAACGACCCATGGAAAAACAAGCAATCTTAACACAACTAGGCTACAGTGTTACCCCCAAATCGGAGGCGCAACTTGAGTGCGTTATCAAGAATACCGTAGGCTTTGAGCATATTGAAAAGCATCTGCTCGCACTGCACGATGCGCTCAAAGTTCATCACTCATTTGTGGCACTCTCTAGTAATAAAGATTACTTTAAAATTAAAAATGAAGCTACAGGCGCAGACCTTCTTGCTGAAGTCAATGAGTTGATTCTCAAATGGGCTGCAAAATTTAAAATTACTTTGGAAAAAGTTCCTAACAAAAACACCTATTATGTTATAGGTTATAAATAATAAAGGCTCTGTATGTCAAAAACAAAATATATCGTTATATCCTCTGTCGTTGTGGCAGCATTAGCTGCAACACCTCTCATCGTTTCACACCAAGTTGACAGTCGTATTGAAACAAACAGAGTTCTTCTTGAGAAAAATGGTCTTAAGCAAGATATTTTAAGTAAAAGCGGCTACCTGACAGGTACAAGAACCTTTAGTCTTGAAATTGTCGATGCTAAAAAAGCACGCGATTTTTTACTTTCTACGTTAGTAGAAAAAAATGCTCAATACAAACTTTTTGCAGAAAGTTTAAAAACAGAAACCGATGAGAGCATCAATGACGCATTTGATGGTTTAAAATTTAATGGTGAGATGACAAATTCGAATTTTTTACCCAGTGATACCAAAGTCTCTTTGAGTCTCAATCAATTACCACGCTCCCTTCAAGAATCTATTGCAAATGATAAAGCTGCAAGCGATGCTATCATTCCTCTTTTAACAAGAGGTGTTTTAGCCCTTGATATGACGTTTGGCAGCGACCAAAAACTCAAAGATATTAAACTGAAAAATATTAAAGAAGAGATTAATGCAGAAGGTGCAGTTCTGAGTATTGATACTGACAAACAGATGCTGACATTAGCAGAGCACGGTGGTATTGTTCAAGGTACTTTAGGTATTGGTAAACAAAATTTTGGCATTAACAGTGATATGTTTATGTTTAAAAGTGAACTTCAAGACTTTGTTTATAACTTTAACTACCAAGATGACCTCAATAACAAAGGCAATCTTCAAATTGGTAAATATGCCTTTGAAATTAACGATGAATATACCAATGCTAAGTTTGATCTAGGCTCTCTCAAAGCGAACAGTAGTGTAGAAGATGTCAAAAAAGACCTTCAAATTAAAGCAGATTATACGTTTGATGATATTGCTGTCAATAACAGTAGTGCGGATATCAAATTGAAAAAACTCTTTGCCAAACTCTTCTTACGAGGCATTAATTCAGACACGATGAGAAGAGTACAAGCAGATTATAATACGTTTCTTTTAGGAACAGCACCGCTTGATGATAAAGTCTTAATTGATGATTTTATAGCACTTGTCAATCATGGTGTGAAACTCGATTTAGGGATTAACTTTCAAGGGTTTAGTACAGACATGATCAATCTTAAAGATGTGAGTGTCGACACAACACTTGTCGTAGCAGAAAATAACTACAGTGACAAGCAGAGTCCTCTCGGACTTCTCGGACTTTTAGATATCACTTCAAAAATCAAGGTTCATAAAGAAGATCGTGCGACTCTTGAGAGCTTAGGTCTGACTGCTGCTGAAGATTTTGCATTGGGTAAAGAAGAGGGTGACTTTTTCGTTTATGAAATTGCAATGAAAAATGGCGCCATTAGTGTTAATGGTCAAACCATTCAGTAAATAGCAATGACACACCTACCAAAAACGAATATTTTTGCACTGGCTCTTGGAGATACCTTTTCTCCAAGAGTTTTACTGGTTTCTTTACTCTCTTTTGTTCTCACTCTCGTTGTTTTTATTGGGGCTATTTGGCTTCTCTTTGGCGGTGTGGGTGCTTTATCTGCATGGATTGCGCAGAGTTTACAGAGTTTTGAAGGCAGTGTGGAACAGAGTTGGTTTTTGAGTATGATCTCACTTTTGTTTATCACCAAAACGATCGTAGCCATTCTCTTTTTCTTTACGTCTGCTATGGTCGTTTACTATCTTTTTTTGATGGTCTATTCGGTTATTGTTGGGCTTTTTGCAGGTTATTTCATCAAAGAGATAGGCTCACTCTATTATCCCAGTGTGGCATTTCGAGGTATTGGACTGCTCAGTTACGTCTGGATTGTGCTCAAAACGCTGTTACTGACAACCTTGATGTTTCTGTTACTCTCCCCTTTGGTTTTTATTCCACTCTTTAACGTTGTGCTTCTTGTGCCTGTGTTTTATCTTTTTCATAAACTTTTGGTGTTAGATGTTGCTTCGATGATTAATTCTACGGAAGAGTATAAAGCGTTAAAGAAGGAGTATGCAGGGCAAATGAGAGGGATTTCACTGATCTGTTTTGCGTTGACGGTTATTCCCTTTTTAGGTGTCGTGATTTATCCGTACTATGTGATTGTAATGAGTCACTTTTTGTTTCGTAAAACTGAGGATTTACGAGCCCTTTAACAAAGCTCGAAAATCCCTTTTTGTCTATTTTTATAGATACTCCCGTGGCTTGCAATTGCCCCATGCATGGCAAGATTGACCCCATTTTCTTCTCGACACATTAAATCCCCCAAGGCCATCATAAAATTACTTGTTGCCTCAACGGTGTTGATACTAAAAGGCACCATGGCACCTGTTAGCGTGATGATTTTATCTTTTACATGTAATGCTAAAAAAGTAGCGGTAACATCCATCGTATCCGTGCCATGAACGATTAAGATTTTATGACACTTAGAAGATTGAACAGTCTTAACAATCAATTCACGGTCACTCTCTGTCATTTCAAGACTGTCTTTGTGAATCATATTCAAAAGCTCATATGCGGTATTGTGGCAGTATTGTAAAATAGACTCTACAGCGATGCCATCTTGTGGAACTTCAAGTTCACCTTTGAGGGGATTGTAACGTTTGTTAAACGTACCACCTGTGTTGATAATAAGAATTTTTTCCATCATTAAATCTTTTGGTGAATTTGAATTTTTTGAGGATCAAAAAGCTCCGTCGCTCTTTGAACAAAAGGGGTATTGAGAACTTCTTTAGCATCAATTTCACGTTGACCTGCCATTATGGCTCCCGCAACGCAACTATCACTTTGAGGTGTATCTTCAAACTCTACACTTTCGATCATCGAAGCGCTTTGATCGTTTGCACTGAGTTCTGCTTCACTCATTTGTAGCTCATCGTTAGGATCAAACGAAGGTTCATGTTTTGGTTCAGGTGGAAGCACCTGCCTTTTTGTAATTTTTATTTTTGTTTCCAAGCCAAAAAGCTCTTGTACAAAGTGTTTGATAATGCTGTAATTGGTATTTAATGTTTTACTTGCTTCGCCTTCAGCGCTTGAACTCAGCATAAGCTGCCCATCTGTAAAACTATTAAAATGGGTGTATTGTTTAAAACAATCACCTAGCTCCGCATTACGGTCCAATAGTTTGTCGCAAAGACGTGCAAAAAGCATCTCTGAAGTGACACCTTGATCTTTTACATGTAAAGACGCTTCTTCCTCTTCTACCGGAGTTGCAGCGACTTCAGAAGTCTCTGTTTTAGCATGGGCTGTTGCTGGAAGACGAAATTTCTCATTTTCAAGCGAATCGATCATCTCTTCAATGGTTTTAATGTTGGTTGCTTCAATCATTTTAAAGAAAATCAAGGAGAGTACGAAACCGTTGTTCGCATTGATGTACAGCAGGCTTTTGGCTTCACTGAGAATCTTGAAAAAGCGTTCATACAGCAACGTTGAAAAACGGCGGTCTTGTGCAAAAAAGGCATTTTTAAGATAAGCGATTAGCTCGTCAATGACGATCTCGCACTCATAACTTTCAAGCTCTTTAATAATGCCCAGCATCTCACTTTTATTGCCACTTAAAATGGCCGTAAAAATTGTTTCAAGTTGGTTTGGATCTAAAAGTCCGAGCATCGTTGCAACATTCTCAGGCGTAATGTAGCCTTTTGAAAAAATGATTGCTTGATCCATGAGTGTCAACGTATCGCGCAGTGAACCATTACCTGCCCGACTCAGCATCTCTAATGCCTCTTTCTCGTATTCGATATTTTCTAGATGGAGAATGTGGCAGAGGTGATTGACGACGTCACTTTGTTTGATCTGTTTGAAACGAAAGTGTTGAGCACGCGATAAAATCGTAGCAGGCAGTTTCAGAGGATCGGTGGTCGCAAGGATGAATTTCACATAACTTGGAGGCTCTTCCAGTGTTTTTAAAAGGGCGTTAAACGCCTGTGTGGTAAGCATATGAACTTCATCAATGATGAAGATTTTAAAGCGTGCACTGGTGGGTTTGTATTTGGTACTTTCAATGAGTTCACGAATATCATCAATACCACGATTGGATGCCGCATCCATTTCAATGATGTCGATGTGACGGTTTTCATTCGCACTAATGCAGTGTTCGCACACTTCGCATGGCGTAGAGGTTGGTCCTTGGTCACAGACAAGTGCTTTGGCAAAGATGCGTGCAGTCGAAGTTTTTCCGCTTCCGCGAAGCCCAGAGAAGAGATAGGCATGAGAGAGCCTATCTTGGTTAAGCGCTAAACTAAGCGTTTGCGTGATCGACTCTTGCCCGATCAACTTATCAAAGGATGAAGGGCGATATTTTAGAGCAAGTACTTGATGTGACACGTAAAGACCTTTATCTAATTTATAACCAATTTTACACTATTTTGAGATTTTTTTCAAAATCTAATGCTGCCAATATCGTTGGCAAACTTTAGTGTCATAGTGGCTAACGTCGTCAAAAGAGCTTTGCTTTTTTGACGTTCTTAACGAGACTTTTATAAAAAGTCTAGTCATTCATAATAGAGAGTAGTTCTTCATTGTCTTTGGTTTTAAGCATTTTCGCATACAAGAATTTAAGCGCTTCAATGTCATCCATTTGGCTGATAGCACTTCTCAGTGCCCAGATTTTTTGAAGGCGATCTGGAGAAAGAAGAAGCTCTTCTTTACGTGTTCCTGATTTCATGATGTTAATTGCTGGGTAGATACGACGATCGGAGATATTTCTATCGAGAACGATTTCGCTGTTACCCGTACCTTTGAACTCTTCAAAGATAACTTCGTCCATTCGACTACCTGTCTCGATCAGTGCCGTTGAAATGATGGTCAAACTGCCACCGTCTTCGATATTTCTCGCCGCACCAAAGAAACGTTTTGGTTTGTGAAGTGCGTTGGCATCGACACCACCACTTAACACTTTACCACTTGAAGGGGTTACGGTATTGTACGCACGAGCAAGACGGGTGATAGAATCTAAAAGGATGATGACATCTTTGCCCATCTCAACGCGACGTTTTGCTTTTTCGATAACGAGATTGGCGACACGAACATGGTTCGATGCTGGCATATCAAAGGTTGAGCTATAGACTTCACCTTGAACACAACGTTGCATATCGGTCACTTCTTCAGGTCTTTCATCGACCAATAAAACGATAAGTTCAGCTTCAGGATGATTGCGTGCAATGCCGTGAGCGAGCTCTTTCATAAGCTCTGTTTTACCGCTTCTTGGAGGAGCCACGATCAAACCACGTTGACCTTTACCGATAGGAGTAAAAAGATCAAGTGCACGTCCTGTGATTTTCATCGGATCGTATTCGAGTTTAAGTTTTTCGGTTGGATAAAGGGGTGTTAAGTTTTCAAAAAGAGGACGTTTTTTACTCTCTGAAAGGGGAAGATAATTGATCGCTTCTATTTTAAGAAGTGCGTAGTAACGCTCTTGATCTTTTGGCGGTCTGACCTGTCCTGTAACGATGTCACCGGTACGAAGTGCAAATTTCTTGACTTGGGTACTGCTAACGTAGGCATCATTGGCACTGTCTGAAAAGTTGGCATCGGTGGCACGTAAGAAGCCATACCCTTCCCCAGCGATTTCCAAAATACCTGTAAAAAGGATGAATCCACCTTGATTCACTTGTGATTTTAAAATTTCAAACATCAAATCTTGGCGTTTTAATTCATTGGGATTTTCAATGCCAAGTTCTGTTGCGATCTCTAAAAGTTTTTCGAGTGGAGTGGTTCTAAGCCCCTCTATTTTGTAGCCATCTACGGGAATATGGGTTCGTGATTTGTTATAGTGAGTTGGTTTTGCTTGTACATTTCCGTTAGTGTTACCGTTGGGTTGGGTTGTATTCGCGCAGGGTTGATTGTTTGAGGTGGGAGTGTTTCCGCTCATTGTGCCTTCTTTGTTATTAGTTTGATCGTTCATGAAGCTAGAGTCTCTTAATATGGTGAAAGATTCCCAAAGATAGAGTTGCTTGAGTCGATTGTTATGAGACTACTTTGTGAGAATTTCTAAAAAGTAGTGATGGTGTAATTTTAGTCAAAGTGGCAAGATTTGTCAAGTAAAGCTAAAGACAAAGAGGATAAAATGCGACCCAACAAAATTGGATATAAAGAAGTCAACACAATGAATGATTTAGTGCATTTGGCAATTATTATGGATGGCAATGGCAGATGGGCACAGCGCCAAGGCAAAGAGCGCTCTTTCGGACATAAAGAGGGCGCAAAAAAAGTACGAGAAATTACCAAGTATGCCGCTAAAATGGGCATTAAATATCTCACATTGTATGCCTTTAGCACCGAAAACTGGAACCGCCCTAAAGCTGAGGTGAGCGTTTTGATGAAACTTCTCTCCAAATACCTTCACAGTGAAATCCCGACCCTTTTAGAGAATAACATCCGTTTTGATGTCATCGGCGACATGAGCAAGTTTTCTCCTTCGCTTCAAAAAGAGATCACTTATGCCAAAGAGATGACGGCACACTGTACGGGACTTAGACAAATTCTTGCCATCAACTATGGCGCACACGATGAAATCCTTCGAGCCATCAACAAATCTTTACATGTAAACGGTGAAATCACCAAAGAAATCTTAGAATCCAACCTCGATACCGCGGGCATTCCTCCTGTGGATGTCCTCATTCGCACGGGTGGTGACTGCCGACTTTCTAACTTCTTGCTCTGGCAAGCAGCCTACGCAGAACTTTTCTTTAGTAAAACACTCTGGCCAGATTTTTCGGTGGGTGAGCTTGAAACCATCGTCTCAGAGTACCTCCAAACCGAACGACGTTTTGGTAGCATTGTCTATTGAAAATTACTTAAATCTTAATAAAAGAACACTTATGTGATTAAAATGAGACTTACATGTGATATAATCTGACCATGCAACAAAAACGACAAAGATGGCTAGGTATTGGGATTATTGTGCTCGCAATAGGTTTGGTCTTTGGTTTAGGATTTCCTTTACCGATGGTTGGTGAGCATAAACAAGGTAAAATAGCATTAAATGAACATGTTACTTTGCCTTTAAAGATTGAACCGCATACACGTGTGGTACTTCTTTATTTTGGTTATGTGGGATGCCGTACCATTTGCGTACCATCACTGAGTGAAATTGCGCAGGTTTTCAATACTCTTAGTAGTGATGAGAAAAAGAGTGTTGTATTTTACTTTGTGGATATTTCTAAAGAAAAAGTCGACAGTGAATCTTTCGCATACTACTTCCATAAATCTTTTCAAGGTGTGCATTTGTCTCGCGATGAGACATTGGCTTTAATGAGGCAATTACATGCTTATCAAAGTGATGCTTTGGTTTCTGATGGAGACGTTTATCACACTGGGCATTTGTACCTGATAACACGAGAGTCACCAAGCGATCTATTTGTCCTTAAATCAATATATTTTACACGACCATTTGATACGCAAAATATTATTACAGATATACAAAAGGAGCTTTTATGAATTTTTCTATTTTATGCGGTAATTACTCCACCTTATCGCCCATTATTCAGAACAATCTAAAAAATGAAGCACAAAATGCTGATAAAGTCTTTATGGTTATTTTTCTTGCCAACTGGTTAATTGTCTCTGTTTTAACCTCCTTAACGTATGAAACGTACATATTTGGTATTGTGGGTGGTGGACTTTTAACACTCCTTGGATTTTTTGTTTATTATTTCTTTAAAGGAACATCTCTTTCTCGCATTGTTATTAGCATTTTGATTATGGGCTTTCCCATTATTATGATTCAGCAACACTTAGGACGCATTGAGATGCACTTTCATATCTTTGTGGTACTCGCATTTATGTCGCTGTATAAAGATATTGTTCCCCTCATCACTAGTTCGCTTACTATTGCCGTACACCATCTGCTTTTTACTTATTTACAAATGTCAGATAGTTCTATTGGTAGTGCTAAAATTATGATATTTAACTATGGATGTGGGTGGGATATTGCCTTTTTGCACGCAGCATTCGTGATTTTGGAGGCCATTGTTTTAATTTATATGGTCTATATGATTACGAAACAGTATCTTGACTCAACAGGAATTATTAAAAACGTCAATGAAATTACTGAGCATAACGATTTAACACTTGAAATCCAAAAAGATACCGTTCAAGGAGTTGTGTTTTTTGAATTTATTGCTTCACTAAAAAACATTATTAATACAGCTAAACTCTCTTCTTCTAGGGCGACAGACATTACCACAAAAGTAAAAACATTTGCTAAGCTCTTGCATACCAGCTCTAACCAACAACAATTAGCTATGCAGGATATTACACATAACAGTGAGCGCATGAAAGAAGAGATTTACCAAACTAATCAAGATATGTTCCAAGCAAAAAAACGCCTTGATGATGCCAATGAAAACTTACAGGCTATGGGCGATAAAATTTCAAATTTTGCGCAAGAAGTAGAAAAGAGTGCAAGCAATGAAAATACTATGTCGCATAAACTCATTGAGCTGACCCAGTCAGCAGAGGAAATTAAGCAAATTTTAACGGTTATCTCTGATATTGCTGACCAAACCAATCTTTTAGCACTTAATGCTGCTATTGAAGCTGCACGCGCAGGAGAACATGGACGAGGTTTTGCCGTAGTTGCTGATGAGGTTCGTAAATTGGCGGAACGTACCCAAAAATCTCTTATGGAGATCAACAGTAGTGTCAATATCGTAGTGCAATCCATCAATGATACCAGTGAAAATATGAACCTTAATGCAAAAAACATTACACAATTAAGTGCCGACTCAAGACAAATGCACGATACGTTGGCGGATACGATTAATTTAGTCAAAGAGACCGCTTTACTTTCAGGCAAGTCATCTGATGAGTTTAATAAAAATATTGTTCAACTTGAGCAGTTGGTTACGACCATTCACTCTATTAAGACTGAGAGTTCACAAAGTGTTTCGCACATTAAAGAGATTGTCAACACCATTAATTCTTTGGTGGATAGTACTCATGAGCTGAATGATAAACTAAACGTCTTTAAAAGTTAATATTTTTTTACTCTTTTTTATAAGGGCTAACTGTTAAAAGTTTAGCCCTTGTATTCCCTCCCATTTCCTCAAAAGTCTTGATTGAGATCAATCAATGACATAACTTTATCCTCTTGCTAAGATGCTGAAAATTTTTAAAAGAGGATAAAAAATGTCTTTAAACATGTTATGTGATCAATGCTCTATGAGTGCCATCAATGGCTGTGGTTCTAATGCTCAAGTTGTAGGAACGTGTGGCAAAGATGCCAACTTGGCGAAACTTCAAGACATCATGATTTACGGTCTTAAAGGTCTTAGTGCTTATAGAACGCATGCCAATGAATTTGGTGCCAATACCAAAGAAGTCGATGACGTCATCGCTGAGACACTCTACTTTACGTTGACAAACGTTAACTTTAACTTCGACGACCACATCAAGCAACTCATGAAAGTAGGCACTGCGGGTATTGAGATGATGAACATCTTAAGCGAAGCACACACCTCTCATCTTGGCATTCCAACACCTGTTTGTATTTCTCAAAATAAAGCAGAGGGTAAAGCCATTTTGGTCAGCGGTCACAACCTTGACATGTTGAATGAACTTCTCAAACAAACAGAGGGCAAAGGCATCAACATCTACACCCATTCAGAGATGCTTCCAGCACATGGTTACCCTGAACTTCGCAAATACACGCATCTTAAGGGCAACATCGGCAAATCATGGTTTGACCAAACCAAACTTTTTGAAGCATGGGGCGGAACCATCATCGTTAACACCAACTGTATCGTTCCTCCAAAATCAAACTCAACCTATGTCGATAGACTCTATTCATACGACATCGTAGGCATCAAAGAGGGTAAAAAAATCCAAGGTAATGACTTTGCCGAAGTCATCGCTCAGACATTGGCACTTCCTGATGTGACAGGTTTTGACAGTGACGAGACACTTGTAACGGGTCACCATTACAAAACCATTTTAGGACTAGCACCGCAAATCTTAGAAGCCGTCAAAGCAGGCAAAATCAGCCAGTTCTTTGTGATCGCAGGTTGTGATGCTCCAGGATCAGGTGGCGAATACTACAGAGAAATGGCAAAAAATCTTCCTAATGACTGCGTGATTTTAACATCAAGTTGTGGTAAATTTAGATTTAATGACATTGACTTTGGAACCGTTGCCGACACAGGTATTCCTCGTTACTTAGACCTTGGTCAGTGCAACGATAGCAATGGTGGTATTCATATTGCATTAGCACTCAGTGAAGCATTGAGCATTCCTGTAAATGATTTACCTGTTTCGATTGTTCTAAGTTGGATGGAGCAAAAAGCGGTACTCATCTTGTTGTCACTCTTTAGCATCGGCATTCAAGACATCTATCTTGGACCAAAACCACCTCAATTTGTCAATGACGACATTTTTGCCTTCTTGCAAGAGAATTTTAACTTGCATTTGACAGGTGACGCGGCATTGGATACTGAAAAATTACTGCTTAGAAAACCTGCGTAAATCTTTTACATGTAAAGATGGAGAAGCTTTTGAAAAGAGGCTTCTTTAATCTTTATTTCTCTCTTTCCCCTATTTTTTATCTTTCTGTTGGAATTTTATGTCTTACATGTAAGCGTTTGTTTAGTGTGGTAACTGCCCTTTGATTTATTTAATAAAATCATTAAAAATAAAGCTATTTTATATTATTTATGAATATTGTATATTAAAAGTTTTAGATAAATTAAGATTTTAAAATTAACACTTATTTTGCTAAGTACCTTATAAAGGACGTTTCATGAGAAAAAAAACGATACTTAAGATTACACTGTTAATATACTTCTTCCTCCCTGTTATTTCGTTGAGTGATGAGGTAACGCGTCCCACTTTACTATCTGATAAGTTATATGCTAATCAATTTTATTCTGAAAAACCAAGTGATTCACTTCTTTGGTCAAAAACTCTTCTTGATCTTAAAATACCTGATTTTTTGCCGCATAAAAGCTCTTCTTACTTCTGGGAAACGTGCAACTATAAAAATGCTTTATTAACGTTGTTAGAAATTCAATCACAAGAAGGTAAAGAATCATCTTATTTAAAGCTATGGGCAGCAAATCAAGATAAAGTACTATCAGCATGTGAAAATAAAACTATCACTGCCTTAGTTTCGCCAACTCAAATGCCTTTGCCACTTCGGGCACAAAGTGATTTTCTTTATCAGCTTGGAAGCTTGGATTTTTACCAAAGACATTATGAAGCAGCATTACAACATTTTCACGAAGTTGAGAAAATCATGGGTGCCCCACAACGACCTACGGCTGCTTATATGGTTGTGAGAACACTTGCTTATCTTAATCGTGCAGAGGATGCATATAATAAAATTGAAGAAATTCTCGCAGACTCTTCTTTGTCCAAAGTTCATGGAATAGCAAAAAATTATCGTTTTGTCATCATGAGCAATTCACGTTCGTTTAGCTTATCTTTGACAGAAGATCTTGCAAAAGAGCATTTACTTTGGCTTCAAAAAGTTATACGCTTAAAACCTGAAGACGTAAAACAAGCTGATGTAGCTTTTCTTATACAAAAAGATGCGTTAGAACAATTCAATCTTTATTTTCCACTTTTTGATCCAAATTCTAAAGCCGTAGATTGGTGGCTTGAAGATACGAATACAACGGGAAGTAGGATGCAAGCGGTAAAAAATTTAGCACCTCAAAACCCTCTTATTGATTGGATGCAGGCTAAATGGGCTTATAATGTTTTTAATGCTGATTGGCTTTGGGCATTACATCAACCCAATAATGCTTATTGGGAACAAAATAAAAATATTGTTCGACATGCTTTCGAAAAATGGAAGAGTACAAATGATGGCGTTTGGCTTCAAATTGCTATTATGCGAGTACACCCAAAAGATGCATTAGCTGATGAAATATTGGCAAATGCAATACCGTATCTCAATCGTCCATGGGAAACAGAAACACCAGAGTATCGGTTTTGGCTCTTTGATCTTTGGACACATACCATACGAATTTATCTGGGCAAAGGAGAGATGAAAGGAGTTGATTCTATGATTTCTAATCATTGGGACTACCTCTCTAAAGGATTACTCTCTTTTCCAGAATCACGCTCTTATAGCTATTATAGTACAAGTTTTATGTCTGTTTTAACAGAAACATTACGATGGCTTGTCTATACTGGACAAGTCGATGATGCACGATCTTTATTGAAAAAGATCCAAGTAAGAATGAAAAATGAATTTCTTCAATGGGAAAGCCTGCTCGCAACAAACCAAGAAGAAGCAATAAGTGTAGCTTTGACCAATAATGGATATAGCTCGCACTACGGAAATGACGTGCGTGTATGGGAAGAAATGGTTAATATTTTACCGATTAAAACACTGTATGCCATTGCAACAGATGAATATGTTGATCAAAAATACAGGGCATATATAGCACGTACTATTTTTACAAGAGCTATTTTACTGGAATACAATAATGACTTAATCGATAAATATGCAGCTTTAGCAGGCAAACTCAACCCTGAAATACGGGAGCCGTTACTTGCAAGTGTTGCAGAGCATGATAGAAATAAATATATGGGCTTCCTTTTAACAATGCCACGATTTCGACCTACTATCTTTTGGGAAGGATATGGATACGAATATGGGTACAGTGCGAAACTTGCTCTTGATGCTATTGATGTATACAATCACAATGACAACAACTGGTGGTGTAGATTTGATGATGAAATGCTAGATAAACGTATTTTTGATACAATGAAAATTCTTCCAAGGGATAATATTCTATTTTCATTTGGTACTGATAAACGCTTAGATAATAAACCTATTGATCAAGAATTACAGCCTTATCTTGATAATCAAAGAAAATTACTTTCCTCTCATCCCTACATGCGTTTAGTAGACAAGAAAGAAATTATGGCGCTAAAGAGTATTCCTTCAGGACCGCAATACCTTAGTGAAGCAGTAATTAAAAAAGAAAAATCTTGGTTATGGTTCTTCTCAAATTCAAAAGAAAAAAATGAACGTGCAGCCAATCTTCACCGCGCAGTGAGAACCACACGCTATGGATGTGAACGTGATGGTAGTCATGGTACGTATTCAAAAGAAGCCTTTAAACTATTGCATCGTCGTTATAAAGATACCCCTTGGGCTAAAGCAACGCCTTATTGGTTTGAATAGATCGATTTTAAAATAAAACAGGGCTAAACTTTTAAAATTTAGCCCACCTTCACTCCTCCTCAACCAGCCTCTGACGTATCCCCTGCAACTCTTCTTTTCGCTTATCATCCGCTTCAGGGTAGTGCATATCAAGCGCTTTGAAGGTATCCAAAAGAATGTTAGAGATGATGAGGCGAGCATTTTTTTTGTCGTCTGCTGGCACGATGTACCATGGGGCAT
>JAVHRG010000167.1:0-3137 GCA_036171535.1 Sulfurospirillum sp.
CATTAATGATCTCTCTATGAAAGTGAAGAAAGGGCAAATTTACGGCATCATTGGACCGAATGGTGCCGGTAAAACAACCTTGTTTAACTGTATTACAGGAATTTATCGACCTGAAATTGGAAAAATTCTTTGGAAAGGTTATGACATTAAAGGTGCTAGTCCTGATAAAATTGCGGCATTTGGTATTCTTCGAACCTTTCAGACCATTCGTCTCTTTTCAGAGATGAGTGTGGCGGAAAATATTATGTCAGGTCGTCACATTAAGTCTAAACAACGTTGGTATAACGGAGTTATTCCAACACCTGCTTATTATAAAGATGAGCGAGCCAATTGGGAAAAAGTGGGAGAATTGATGTCGTTTTTCAACCTTTCAGAGTATGCAACAACACCAGCAGGTGATCTTTCCTATGGTATTCAAAGACGTATTGAGATGGCTCGCGCACTTGCGGCAGAGCCTGAACTTCTCATTTTGGATGAGCCTGCTGCAGGGTTGAATGAAAATGAGACGTTGGAGCTGACGCAAACTATTCGTAAAATCCAAGCAATGGGTGTTACGATCATGATGATTGAACATGATATGGATATGGTGATGAGTCTTTGTGAATACATTACGGTGATTAATTTTGGAGCGAAGATAAGTGAGGGTATTCCTTCCTTTGTCCAAGACGATCCTGTGGTCATTGAGGCATATATTGGAAGTGATGAGGACGATGGCGATGAGTGAGATATTACTAGACATTAAAAGCTTACATGTAAACTATGGAGCCGTTGAAGCGATCAAAGGAATTGATTTACATGTAAACAGAGGTGAAGTCGTTACTATCCTCGGTGCCAATGGTGCTGGGAAAACGACAACCCTTCAAACGATTAGTGGCCTTTTAAAATCGAATTCTGGAAGTATTGTGTTTGATGATAAAGATATTACGCAAACACCTGCCCATGAGATTGTGGCGCTTGGGATGAGTCATGCTCCTGAAGGGCGTCGTGTCTTTGGGACGCTTAGCGTTGAAGAAAATCTTATGATGGGTGCATACAGCTTGAAAAAATACGATGCGCTGACGCTGGATTGGATTTATGAGATATTGCCTCGTTTATTTGAGCGTAAACAACAGCTTGCAGGTACACTGAGTGGTGGTGAACAGCAGATGTTAGCCATTGGAAGAGCCATTATGAGCAAACCAAAGCTACTTATTTTGGATGAGCCTAGCCTTGGGCTTGCCCCTGTTCTTGTCAAAGTGATTTTTAAAGCCATTAAAGAGATTAGCAAAAGCGGCGTTACGGTTCTTTTGGTTGAGCAAAATGCAAAAGCGGCTCTTAAACTGGCAAATCGTGGGTATGTTTTGGAGCTTGGTAAAATTACGCACAGTGGCAGTAGCGAGGAGTTATTAACGTCTGAAGTGATACAAGCGGCATATTTAGGTAAGAAAAAAGAGGTCTAGTAAGGGTAAGGGGCATTTAATACCCCTATGATTATTTTAGTTTTTCGATAATGTTCTGATTAAGTTCAAGTTTTTCTTTACTCTTTGCCACACCTTCACTCGCTTTGGCAATTTTTTCACTATTTTTCGCGATATCTTGTTTGTTTTTATCGATTTCGTCGCGGTTAAGCTCAATGAGCCTTGTGAGTTCGTCAACTTTTCGTTCATATTTGTTGATAATATAATAGATCGCGTAAACAAGTACGCCAATGACGATCCATTGTAAAATGCCCATGAGCTTTTCCTTGATATAAATTTGATGACATTGTACCTTTTTATAACAAATCAATCAATAATATCAAAGATGTATTCGCGTTTCAGTTTTTGCTCTTTTATTTCACGAATACGAAGCCCTTCAAAACCAATTTTTCCAAGCTCTTTTTCATCATTGGGCTGATGGATAGCAATTTCACGTAGAACTTGCCCACGGTAAGCTTTTGCATAATGGCTCACGACTTTATCGTTTTTCAAAAATTTCATGCTAATAAAAGGTTTTTTGAGCGTATAAAACTTCTCATAATATCCTGCACGGAGATCCAAAATAGTTTCATCACCAATCCATGTATCAATGGCATCACTAAAGTGCTCTTTATAGAAACTTTCGGTTTTAAAACCATCGAGGCTTTCCCCTTGTTGGAGTTTATATTCAGGAATCAGGTCGCCTGCCAAAAGGGGACCAAAAAGATTCGAAAAAATCATGACATGGCGTTCAATATAGGCTTGTGCATTTTTATCTAATGTTTCAAACAGAAGATGATCGTAGGCAATGCCGCTGTAGCGAAGAATGGCTTTACATGTAAACGAATCAAAAATATTTTTACTCGCTTGGGTTAAGATTTTTTGAGTATCTTTAATACCAAAGAGATTTTGTAATAGTGTGGTATCATGTGTTTTTAAAAGCACTTGATACTGCATTAAAACCTGATGACGCTTTTCATATAAAGAAGGAAAGACTAAATTCTCTTTTTCGAGCATCCCATGTGTGGCTAATGTCCTTTTTGTCTCGCTGGGTGAGAATAAAATTTTCATCATATACCTTTAATAGCAAACATAAGAGACTATTTTAGCCAAGATTCAAGCAAAATATATAAAAAGTATTGACTTTGAAAATCTTTTGAGATATAATTTCACCTCACAATCAAGGGTGCTGGTGTAGCTCAGTTGGTAGAGCAACTGCCTTGTAAGCAGTAGGTCGGCGGTTCGATTCCGTTCACCAGCTCCATTTTTTGTGAAAAACAGTGTTTGACCAGCAATAAAAATGGTAAAAATACGGTGAGATACTCAAGTGGCCAACGAGGGCAGACTGTAAATCTGCTGACTATGTCTTCGAAGGTTCGAATCCTTCTCTCACCACCATTAATGCGGGAGTAGCTCAGTTGGCTAGAGCATTAGCCTTCCAAGCTGGGGGTCGCGGGTTCGAGTCCCGTCTCCCGCTCCATGATTTTATACGAAACTGGGAGCTGTTGAATTTTTTCTGCTTATTCACGCACTACAGAACAAGTTCAGTGGTCAACCTCCTTTTTTTATAAAATCAAATCGTTTATTATTGACTGGTACACTTTTCGTTTACCCTATTGCAGTCGGCTCATATGGCTCAGGGGTAGAGCACTTCCTTGGTAAGGAAGAGGTCGAGGGTTCAAGTCCCTCTATGAGCTCCAT
>JAVHRG010000168.1:0-15226 GCA_036171535.1 Sulfurospirillum sp.
GCAAGAAAAGGATGGAAAAGACCTGCACAAAGTTCGAAAGGGGCGTTGGGTTTTCAAAAGGGTGCGCGGAGTTGGCATTGAAAAAGCCACCACCATTGGTTCCTAACATTTTAATCGCCTCTTGCGAAGCCACAGGCCCCATCGGAATGCTCTGATGTGCCCCTTCCAGTGTCACGGCGCTGATATAAGGAGCAAAGTTTTGAATGACACCTTGTGAGATCAAAAAGAGCGCATAGACCAAAGAGAGCGGGAGTAAAACGTACAGCGTTACGCGCACCATATCTGCCCAAAAATTGCCGATAGACTCGCTCTCTTTATGAATAATACCGCGCATGAAAGCCACAGCCACCGCAATGCCTGTTGAAGCGGAGAGAAAGTTTTGCACACTGAGCACGAACATCTGAGAAAAATAACTCATCGTACTCTCACCACTGTAATTTTGCCAATTGGTATTGGTGACAAAACTGATTGCCGTATTAAAGGCTAACTCAAAGGGTAAAGCGGGTAAGCCTTGTGGATTGAGTGGCAAAAGATGTTGTGACAAAAGCACCACCAACACAAGTACGATGCCCGCACCATTAAAGAGCATGAGCGCTAAAGCGTACTTTTTCCAGTTCATCTCTAGGTGTGGATTCATACCACACAAGCGATAAAGACTATTTTCTACCGGTGCGAGAATAGGTGTTAAAACGTTTTTCTCACCCACCAACACTTTGGTAAAAAACCCACTGTATGCTTTCGCCGCACCAAGGAGCAAAATCAAAAAGCCTATAAAAAGGGTTATATCTGCAACCATTGTTTTCCTTTTTTGTCATTTAGGAAAGTATAGAGCAGATAAAAGTGGGAAAATATCTTGATTTGGGGTTAAAAGATAAGGATTTTGTTAGGATAAAGCTACTGAAGAGCTTGCTTAAAATAAACATTCTCATAAATAGCTTTAATTTGATAAAAATATTAATACGGTGAAGAGAGGTAGGATTTATCTAAATTTTTTCCGATGTAAACCAAGAATGTCTCATGTCTTTGTTCACTCTGTTGCTCGACAAACTCATACTGCCCATGAACATATTGCACAACATATTGAGAAGGTTCATTTTCAAAATAAACGATGCCTTTTAGGCGATAAATACTCTGAGGCAGTGCATGCAAATAAGTTTCAAACTGCTCTTTGTTAAGTGATTTTGGTAGAGTGATTTTGATGCTCGATAGATGATCATTAATATGCGTATACTTGACCTCATCCTCTTCTGCTATCAAAGAGGCTATTTGAGCAGTAGAAACATTTAAGGAGAGATGTAACACATTAGGATGTATATTGCATTGCACCGTTTGGATGACTTTGGCACAACGATTGTTTTCATATAAAAGTTGTTCTACTTCAGCTATCTCTGCTTTACTCATCAGGTCTGTTTTATTAAGCAAGATTATATCGGCAGAACGGATTTGATCGATAAAAATGCGATATTCCTTTGCTAAAAAAAGTGCATTCGTACCATCAACAACGGTGACAATTGCCTCTAAATCTACCAAATCCTCTAATTCGTGCAATTCGCTTAGAAGATTAAAGGGATTTGCAACGCCTGTGGTTTCAAGCAAAATTGTATCTGGAATTATTTTTTTCATGAGCGTATTGACACCCATGCGTAACTGCCCTGAAAGCGAACAACACACACACCCCTCATCAATTTCTACCAATGAATAATCATAATCCATCAGCTTCCCATCTAAGCCTGTTTTACCTATTTCATTTTGAATAATACCGACAAAATGATTTTTTTCAGTCTCGTATTCTATATAGTTTTGTAAAAAATTGGTTTTACCAGAACCTAAAAATCCAGTGACAACCACTAAGGTTGGTTTTATCTTATGCTGGACAAGAGAAGGCATACGAAATACTGAACTTTCATTTTGCTCATACCAAGGTGCTTTTTGTAAAAAACTTGTTAAACTCATTTGCTCAGGAATGACCTGCGCTTCTGCCTTTTCTACAATTGGCTTCATCAACGCTTCACATAAGCTCTCATCTCCATATCCTAAAGCAATAAAAAGTTTTGAGGAGGGATGATCCAGCATTTTTTCAAACACTCCTTGAGCAGTATACGCTACATTGTAATCGCGTGCTTTAAAAAGTTGAAAATAAGAAGGTGCATTACATGTAAGTCTTGTAATGGCAGTATTAAGAAAATTCATAAAAGGCAATACCAAGCGAAATGAAGGTAAATCTTTATCCAATCCACCTGCTGCGATGATACATTCATCACTCTTCCAAGGCGAAAAAACACCCTCTTTCGTATAAACTCTTTGGCGTAAACATGTCTCATAAAAAAGGAATATCGTTTGGGATTCAACGTTTACATGTAAACACAAACTTCCAATATAGAACTGTGTCAAAAGTTCCGAGTGTGAGGCAAATGAGCGTACTTTTTCAATAAAATTTTCCTCTTGAGCCAAAAGTCCTTCCAAAAGTGAAAATCGGTCTATTAAACTCTCACAAGGGGAAGGAAAATAATAAAGCAAAAACCTGCCAAATCCATCACGAACTTCTGAAAATACAACGCCAAATATACCTTCAAATTGATCAAATTTAAGGGTCAAACACTCTTTTGGATGCTGACATACATACATTCCTTTGTAGCCTGTCATCTTTTTTAACATGCTATCATAAGAACCTCTAATCAAAACGGAGCGTATAAAAGCCGTGTAACTTTCAGCTGTGCCATCAAAAGATGCAGGATAAAGTGCTTGAATATTCATCGCTAACCCCTTTTTAGAAGCCGAAGGTTACTCCCTCGGCTTTAGGTATATCTCTTAGCCAAAACTAATGGTGTCACCATTACCAAGATAGACTTTACTTTTAGAACGATGTTGGGCTGTTCCTTGAATCACTGGATAACCCGCTGCTATAAATTTTCGAGCTGTCAACAATCCCGTACAGTGGTTACACCCAATGGCTTTAAAATCCCATTTGGCAAGACCTATAACTAAGTCATCGTATTTTGGGTCCCAATCATCAAAAGGAGAGATATGCAAGCCTCCATAAATACCATACATTTGGTCATTATCATACTTTAACTCTTTTTTAGCCATTGAGATAAACTGGATAATCCCTTGATGACAACACCCAGAAATACTCACCAACCCTTTACCTTGAACATTGGCAAAGATAGATTGTTCGCCAAAAACTCTATTGATAATAGGCACATCAAAAACAATCGCACACAGTCCTGGTTCAATATCATTGATACCTGTTTTATGCACCATTAATTCTCCTTTGTGTCCAGAGTCTTTGATATACTGAAATCCTTCTGGGTAAAATCCCTCAGGAACGATAATCTTAATATTGGGTGCATATTTCATCGTAACAGGTAGTCCCCAAAAATGATCCCAATGCTCATGCGAAATAATCAATGCCTCAATCTCACCATTAGCAAGCATCTTATCAATGCCCTCTCGTTGAAACGCCTTATCCATCCACGTATATGACCATCCCGTATCAAGAAGATATTTCTTTTTGACACCATCAAGTCGCTCTATCTCAATCAAGGCAGCAAATCCTCCTGCATTTTGAGGATTAACACTGTTTTCTTCAGCAATTTTCCATGCTTCTTCCAGTTTATTGGGCAAAAGATGTTTAATTTTTGCAATCCCTTTGGCATAACTACCTTTGGCAAGCCCTGTACCATCTCCAAAAGGTGGCCAGTTAAAAAGATATTGATCGACAAGCAATCCACCTGCACCTTTTATATCACCCATCAATGTGGCATTGTCAAACCAACTTGTCTCTGAGATATTGGTAATTTTAATACTTTTGCACGTACCAAAATCTTTCATCTTTCTCACCATTTGTGGTAAAAAGAACTCACGCATCGGTGAATAGGAAAAAATACCCATTGTTGCAAATGTTCCTAATCCAAGCCCTGTCAAAGCACCTTTGAGAAAATCTCGTCTTTTTGTATCTTCAGTTTGTGTCGACATTTTTTCCTCCTCTAGTTAAAAAATTGTTAATGCTTTGCCCATATAAGGCAAAAGATAAATAATGGCAAAGTAAACGGCTACACCACCAACGATTCCACCGACAGCTCCTTTATAAAAAGAGGTAGTGAGAACAACATTTTCTTCTACGCAATGTACTTTCATGACTTCACCAGCCTTGGCTAAACGCCATCCCGGCCAACCATCCATAAACCAATAATTGATCAGCATGACATTGATAAACCAGATGAGAGGAATCATAGGAAATTGTTGTGGATGTGAAAAGCCTTTTTGTGTTCCTAAAAACAAGTGTGCAGTTTTATAATAAACATAGTAAAGCGCAATAGCGGCTAAAACCGTTACAATCGTACGAAGAAGGATATTGACGGTTTTGCTAAAACGATTGAACCCATTTTTGAGATAAAAATGCATATACAAAGTCGGCAGTAGCCAAAAAATTGCCATTTCACCAACATGTAGCCATCGCCAATCAGGCGCGGCATCCCGTCTCGTTCCTCTAATCGCCTCACCCCAAATCAACTCTTGTGCAAAATACAAAAAGAAACTAAGCGCTACTGCGATGGCGATAATGCCAAAGAAAGAGGCTGTTCGGCGAATCCAAGGTGTTTTGATCATCGCAAATGGGTATCGCTCCCAAATCGTCTCATGCATCCAAACAATAACAGTACAGCACATAACCCACGCAATGTTAAAGTTACCATGAACCGTTCCTGCAAAATCTTCCCACCATGGAGGTGTAACGGCTGCATATTTTTGCCAAGGATCAAACAAAATACCCATATTAGAGTGATAAACCACAAAATAGACAATGAAACTGAGCAAAAAAGTGACGATAAAAATTGAAAATCCTTTGGCAGGTTGCTTAAGATTTCCCCAAGGAGCACCCTCAGCGGCAACAACCCATGCAGGACTAAGCCATGAAGCGATGGCAGCAAACATTAAAATAGCTTGTGCCGAATACTCCAAAGCGTAAAATTCTACCAGTCCTTCTTTTTGAAGACGTGCAGGACTAAAATAGGTAATGGCATACTCTCCTAAAAGAGTTTCAAAAAACAGTTTAAGCATAACCGCAAATATGACCGCAGTCAGCGTCGTCAAAATAACACCTTTGATGACAGGATGTGTGTTGTTAAGCCACGACCTGCTAAAAGGCCAAAAATCGAAAATATAGGCAATCCATATAATAACGACCAATAACCACCGACACCACATGTACCCCACAAACGGTGTATACATACGCATGATGCCCCTTGGGTCTTGAAATATCCACCAACTCGCATAAAATAACACCATAATAAAAAGGGTGTTAAGGAAGATGGATAAAGGACTATTGAAACGTTTCACCAAAGTTCTCTCTTCGAGATAAAGGGATGTTTCCATTGTAAACCTCCTTACAATAAATTTAAATGTCTACTGTCATTATAGAAGGAGAGTGTCTGGGGTTTGTCTCAGTAGAAAGAGGAAAAGAAGTAGGATTGTCTCGCAAATGTCTTATTTCTGGAAGATAATGGTAAAAACAGCACCTTTCTCATCATTATGGGCGGTCAAAGAGCCTTTACAATGCTCTTCAACAATGGTTTTTGACATACATAGACCTATACCTGTGCCATCTTTATCCAATTTAGTAGAGAAGTAAGGCTCAAATATCTTATCGAATAAGCCCTCTTCAATGCCGCCAGCATTATCTTTGATCTCAAGATATAGGGCATGGGCATCATCATATGTTTTGATCCAAATAGTAGGTTTGTCCACGCTTTGTTCAATAAGTGCATCTTCTGCGTTTTTGATGATATTTAAAATCACTTGAGCAAGTTCATTGCTATAGGTGTAAATTTTTTGATGGCATGTAAATTCTGTGATAACAGATATATTCTTTGTCGTCAAAAAAGGCTTGACGATATTAAGTGTCTTTTCGACTAAATATTCAAGGCTAACACTCTCTTGCTGCCTAGTCGATTTGAAAAAATTTCTAAAATCATCAATTGTTTTTGAAAGATGCAAAACATAATTTTCAATATTCCCAATCTCTACTTGGAACTCCATTTTATTGATTTCCTCAAGTGCGATCTTGGCCGATAAAAAACTCGTTGTTGCCGCAATGGCTGCTAAAGGTTGTCTCCATTGGTGTGCTATCATACTGAGCATCTCGCCCATTTGGATGAGGCGTGACTGGTACTGCAACTGCTTATCTTTTTCGCGCAATTTTTCAAGTTGACGCTCAAGTTTGAGATGAAGCATTTCATTAAGCTCTTGAATTTTACGTTCATTCTCTTTTTGCCTTGTTATGTCCAAAGATGTTCCCACCAATCGAACAGCCAATCCATTTTCATCATAAATGGCTTTACGTTGCGTATTGATAAACGCTTGCGTACCATTTCTTCGATAAATCATATAATTAAGCTCTTCGCTCATCCCTGAAAGAAGTGCTTTTTCATTGATTCTTTTCACTTTTTTTGCATCTTCGGCACTTAAATAGTGACTAAAATGCTCCAATGTTGGGATAAACTCATTTGGGTCTTCCTCATAAATATGGTACATCTCCTTCGACCACTTCATGCTTTGATGTTCATCCATCAAAATTTCCCAACTTCCCAAATGAGCAATGGCTTCAGCTGTACGTAACAATGCTTCGCTCTCCTTAAGACGCATTTGAGCTTCTATGCGACTGCTGATATCACTAATGGTCCAAAGAACCTCATCATTACTCGGAATTGAGTCTCCTGCAATACGCAGCCACACGGTTCTCCCACTTTGATGTTTAAAAGGATATTCCAAATTGAGTGCTTCATTTTGCCTGACTTTATTAAATGCAATCTCGGCAAAATTAACATATGCGGCATAAGAATGATGCATAATAAAAGCAGATTGACCAATAAGTTCATCTTGACTAAACCCAAAAATTTTACAACACGCTTCGTTTGCTTCAATAATAATACGATCTTTATCAACAATAAAAATACCAACACCACTATTATTGAAAAGTTGCTCAAAACGCTCAGCTTTGGTTTTAAGCATTTGAGAAGAGATATTCAATGCAGCCATTTTAATTTATACCCTTGTGCATAAATACTTTGAACAAGATCATATCCAAGCTTGTGCTTTAAACGTGAAAGCAGATTGCGCACGCGTTTATTATCGCTAAAATCATCGTCAAACACAGCGTTCTCAATCTCTTCACTGGAAAAGATACGTTGCTTGGACGATGTTAAAAGTCCCAATAACGCTATTTCATGTTTACTCAGCTTAATTTCTGACTGATTGTGACATAAGATTTGCATCTTTGTATCCCAATAAAACCCCTCTATGAAAGCATTTTTATGAACAGATTTTATACTAAAATGCGTATGCATGATTTTTTGAAGGATCTCAATAATATCACTAAAAATAAAAGGTTTTAAAAGATATCCAGAGACACCTTGTTGAATTGTTTTAAGAAAATATTCGGTGTTATCGTATGCTGAAAAAATAATGATGGGAATTGTAGGATTAGCTTTGCGTATTTTTTGAATCATGCAAAGTCCATCCATCTTAGGCATGTTGATGTCTGTAAAGATCAGATCAAAAGGCTCATTTTCAAACCGTAACAGCGCATCTAAACCATTGTCAACAACAACAATTTCTTTAAAATACAGTTCAAGCATCTTATGCGTTTGCATACGCACATCTTCATCATCTTCTGCATAAAGTACTTTTTTGGTTCGACAGATTTCAATTAACGACGAAAGTGCATGCGAATCCATTTTTCCTCTTTTACATGTAAAGATTTTATGTGACTTTCGCATAGTTTATAACTTAAATTATTAAAGTATACTATTACAATTATATATTAAGTATTTACTAATTAATCATGGAGTTTACTAAAAATAAAGAAGCGCCTGATGAGTATAATATTCCAACAATGAAGTTAAATAAAGACGCTTTAGACCAAGGTGAAAATATTTTAATCGCAATCGCAAAGAAAGCTGCTAGTATGAGATTCTTTGCTATTGCACTTCTTAATTACGCCTTTTGTACTCTTCATACCCAAAGTGGCTGGTCACTTCATAACGTCCATCTTTGTGAAGCACGGCTAAATCTGGTAGTTTTACCCCATTGAACGTCGTATTTTTAACAATGGTATAGTGGATCATATCTTCAAAAATGAGTTTATCGCCGATGTTCAGCGGTGCATCAAAACTGTAATCCCCCATGATGTCACCCGCCAAACATGTTGGGCCTCCAAGGCGGTACAGGTAAGGTTTTTCACCCGCTTCACCCGCTCCTCGAATCGCCGCACGGTACGGCATGGCTAAGGTGTCAGGCATATGCGCTTCAGCGGAAATGTCTAAAATGGCAATATCCATGCCATTATGAACAATATCTAAAACACTCGCTACCAATGGTCCCGTTTGCCAACCCACCGCTTCGCCCGGCTCTAAGTAAACTTTAATACCATGATATCGAGCTCTAAAATCTTGGATGATTTTGATAAGTTTTTCCACATCATACCCTTCACGCGTGATATGGTGCCCTCCTCCAAAATTGACCCATTTCATACGAGGGATCAGCTCTCCAAAGCGTTTTTCAAAGCCTTTAAGCACCTCTTCCAAAGCATTGGCATCTTGTTCGCAAAGGGCGTGAAAATGAAGTCCTTCAATGCCTTCAAGTTTGTCATACTGCATCGTCTCTTTCGTAATACCCAAGCGACTGTAAAGACCACAAGGGTTGTAAAGATCAACCGGACTGGAAGAGACTTCAGGATTGAGACGTAGTCCACAACTCGTTTTACCAATCGCTTTTGCTTTGTATTTTTCCCATTGATTGAACGAGTTAAAAATAAGATGGTCGCTGAGTGCAATCACCTCATCGATGTCCTCTTCTTTATACGCAGGAGAATAGGTATGAATTGTACCTTTAAAGTATTCATGGGCAAATTTAGCTTCATGAAGTCCACTACACGTGCAACCGCTAAGGTAGTTGTCCACCAAAGGTGCAAGTGCTTTAAATGCAAAACCTTTAAGGGCGAGTAAAACGGTAGCACCCGAACGTTTTGCAACCTCTTCTAAAAGAGTCAAATTTTGCTCTAATAACTGCTCTTCACACACATATACCGGTGTTTTAATCTCATTTAGAATAGTTTCGATACGACTTATTTTTAACATACTTTTCTCCCAAAATTACACATGAAATGTAACATTTTTTGCCTTAATGAAAAAAACACCTATAAATATCATCATTTTGTATCATAATACCGATACTATAATAGTGATATTCTACCCAAGGATAAGATATGCATAATCTAAGCATTAAAATAAAAGCGCTCTTGTTATTTACATTAACAATCTTTTTTGTTGCTGGAACTTCTTTGCTCGTTATGGCCTATAAATCGAATGAGCTTAGAAAAGCACAAACAAAAGATACTGAAGAGCTTATTTTAGATCTCAGCAAAAATGAACTGAAAGCGTATACACGTATGGCAGAAAATGCTATCAGTACATTTTATGAAGCTTCTTCTTCCGAAGCAAACATCGCACAAAATATTAAATCAGACGCTATGAGCTTGAAAAAAACCTTGGATGATGTCTATCAAAACAACAAAGACAAACTTTCCAGCAATGAGCTTAGAACCATGCTTTTAAGCCTCATTAATGGGTATCGCTATAACAACGATATTGGCTATTTTTATGCCTATTCAACCGAGGGTATTAATGTGGTGCATCCTATCAACAGAGCCCTTGTTGGTAAAAATCTTATGGATATGAAGGATAAAGAAGGAAATTTTGTCATTAAAGATCTTATCAAGGCTGCCAAAGAAGGAACAGGGGTCACCCGTTTTATTTGGCCTCATCCTGTCACCAAAGTAGATGAAGCAAAGCTTTCTTACAACTTTTACTATGAACCACTTGATTTGGTGATTGGCACAGGCGATTATGCCTCAAGTATTAAGGAGCGCTACCAAAATGAAGCCATTAAGGTTTTAGAAAAACTCCGTTACGCAGATGATGGTTATTTTTACGCCATCAAAAAAACAGATAAAGGGTATGCCTATGCGTTTCATGCGACAAATCCTTCGCAAAAAAACAAAGAGTTTAAACTAGGCATCAAAGACTCGCACGGCAATATGTACCGCGATGAAATCGTTCAAAATGTAGCTAAAAACATGGAAGAAGGTACGTTTGTACCGTACTATTTTGAACATCCCACAACCAAACAAGATGCTCCAAAAATTGCCTATGCCAAGTATTTTAAAGCATGGGATTGGATCATAGTTTCAGGTCTCTATACAGACTCTATTGAAGCATACACGGCGACACAAGACCAAAAAGTCAACTCCAACATTAATGCTATGCTGATTGGAACGATCGTATCGGGAGCTATTGTCGCACTTTTAGCTATTTTTGCCATTTATTTTCTCATTACGGGGCTTATAGCAACACCTCTACTCAATCTTCAAGCAACCGCACACAACCTTGCGGAAGGAGATGGTGACCTCACCAAACAATTGGAAATTAAAAACAGTGATGAAATTGGCGGTGCATCCAAAGAGATTAACAACTTTATTGAAAAAGTGCGTGCAACCATTGCGCTTGCCAAAGACACCAGTAGCGAAAACGCTTCAATTGCACATGAGCTCTCTGTCACCACTTTACAAGTAGGTAAACGTGTAGAGGATTCAACGAACATTATCTACCAAACAACCCAAATGTCCACTATTATTAAAAAAGAGATCAGCGTATCGGTGGAAGAGGCAAAAGCCTCCAAAGAAGAGGTTATTAAAGCGAACCAAGAACTGAAAACGGCTCGCGGATTTGTTCAACAATTGGGAGAACGTGTTCAAAACAGTGCTCATACAGAGATGGAACTCGCACAAAAAATTCAACAGCTTAGTTCCGATGCAGATCAAGTTAAAAACGTCCTTACTGTTATTAGCGATATAGCCGATCAAACCAACCTTCTAGCGCTTAATGCTGCCATCGAAGCCGCACGCGCAGGGGAACATGGGCGTGGTTTTGCCGTTGTTGCCGATGAAGTACGCACGTTGGCGGAACGTACCCAAAAAAGTTTAGTGGAGATCAATGCCACCATTAACGTGATCGTTCAAGCGATTATGGACAGCAGTGAGCAGATGAATCATAATTCTAAAGAGGTACAAGAACTCGCTGTGATTGCGGAAGATGTGGGTAAAAAAATCAACATCACTGTTGATATGATGAATATTGCGACCAACTTGAACGATAAAACTGTCACCGATTATATTAAAACGGGAGCTAAAATCGAAGAAATTGTCTCTAAAATCGAAGAAATCAATGCCCTCTCCACGCAAAATACGAGAAGTGTCGAAGAGATCGCAGGCGCAAGTGAGCATCTCAACTCGCTCACTGAAAAACTAAACGCCATCCTCAATAAATTTAGAACTTGAAAAGAGGTCTCTTTTGAGACTTCTTATTCCCCTGCTTTTCTGGCGATTAAATCCATAATGCATGTTGGTAAAATCCGCTTCAACACGGTAAAAAGCTTGGTAGGAAACGTGACAGGATAACGAAATTTTGGTTTTTTGGACTCCATGGCTTCAACCAAAACTCTCAAAACTGCCTCAGCTCCCAATGTAAAAGCACTGTCACCACTTTTTTGAAGACGCCCAAGCGTTTTTTCATAAATTGCTTTGTGTGCGGAGCGCTCTTGGTCAATATTGGCAAGAAATTTCGCCAGTGCATTTTTACGAAAATTGCTACGAATCGGACCTGGCTCAATCAAAACAACGTCAACACCACTGCCATGAAGTTCCAGTCTAAGCGTATCGGCTAAGCCCTCAATGGCAAATTTTGAAGCATTGTATGCACCTCGATAACTCATTGCCACAAAACCCAAAATAGAGCTGTTGAAAATAATGCGTCCATGCCCTTGTTTTCGCATATAAGGAAGCACTAAATTTGTAAGCTCAAGGGTTCCAAAAACATTGGTTTCAAACTGTTCTCGTAATACATCTCGTTTGAGGTCTTCCACGGCTCCTGGTTGTCCAAAAGAGGCATTATTAAAGAGTACATCAATGCGTCCATTGGTTTGAGAGAGCATCCATGCAAGCGCGACATGTAAACTGCTTGAATCGCAAAGATCGAGTTTTAAAGCGTTTAGTCCCTCATCTTGCAAACGCTTCACATCTTCGTCTTTTCGACAGGTTGCGAAAACAGTGTAACCTAACTTTTTAAGCCCATGTGCACAGGTGTATCCAATGCCCGAAGAGCATCCTGTGATGAGAATCGTTGGTGTTTTCATACGCTAAGGATAGTTTCGCCTGAGTTGATCCACGAACTCAGTAGCTCTCCTGTGTAAAAAACATCAATGCCACAGGTTTGCAACGGAGCAGTAATGTCCATCGTGTCGGCACATTTAAGACAAGCTACCACTTTGACGCCGTCCTTTATCATCGCTTCGACTTTGGCACGTACTTCTGCATCTTCAGCGATCAAACGTTGTGAAGCGCCCCAAACAAGCACTTCAACTTCATCCATCCACCCTTTTAAAATAGCATTGTGTGCATAGAGGCAGACCATCAGTAAGGCCGTCTCTTTGTTACCCGTTGTCCATAAGATTTTTGCTTTTTTTGACATGATCATCCTTTACATGTAAAGTTGTCAAAGAGGAAGCTCAAAACTTTACATGTAAAGCTTTGAGCAAGAGAAATCATTTAACTTCGTACGTCTCCTCAGGTTTCATTTCGATGATTTTCCAAGGAAGCCCTTGTGTATTGAGCTCATCCATAAAAGGTTTTGCATCGAATTGTTCCATATTAAAAACTCCCAAGCCAGACCATTTTCCCTCTAACATCATTTTAGCCCCAATCATTGCAGGCACGCCCGTGGTATAACTCACTGCTTGTGCTCCCGTTTCGCGGTAACACGCTTGATGATCGCAGACATTGTAGATATACACTTTGCGTTTTTGACCGTCTTTGAGTCCTTCAAATACACAGCCGATGTTGGTAAAGCCAACGGTTCTAGGTCCTAAACTTGCTGGGTCGGGAAGGAGTGCTTTTAAGAGTTGAATCGGCACAATTTTCACACCATCAACATCCACTTCATCAATGCGAAGCATACCCACGTTTTCCAAACATTTCATGTGGGTGAGGTAGCTTTGACCAAAGGTCATAAAGAAGCGAATACGTTTCAAACCTTTGATATTTTGAACGAGGGATTCTAACTCTTCATGGTAAAGCAGATAACTGTCTTTTGGACCCACTTCAGGGTAATCCCAGACCATTTTAACCGAAACAGGCTCCGTCTCGATCCACTTGCCCTCTTCCCAGTAACGTCCTTTAGAGCTCACTTCTCTAAGGTTAATTTCGGGATTAAAATTGGTCGCAAACGCATAACCATGATCGCCTGCGTTACAGTCTAAAATGTCGATAGAGTTGATCTCATCAAAAAGGTATTGCTGTGCATACGCGCAGTAAACATTAGTAACACCTGGGTCAAATCCACTGCCAAGAAGTGCCATAATGCCCGCATCTTTAAACGCTTTATCACGTGCCCATTGCTCTTTATACTCAAATTTTGCGAGGTCTGGGTGCTCATAGTTTGCGGTATCAAGGTAAGGAACTTTCGTTTTAATACAAGCATCCATGATGGTGAGATCTTGGTACGGAAGAGCGATATTCATCACTAAAGAAGGCTGTACTTTCTCGATTAAAGCAACGAGCGCGCTCACATCGTCCGCATCAATCGCAGCCGTTTCAATGTTTACATGTAAAGACTCTTTGATCTCACTTGCGATCAAATCACACTTTGATTTGGTTCTACTTGCCAAGACAATGTGTGAAAATACTGCGCTGTTCATCGCACATTTTTTGGTGACCACACGACTGACACCACCCGCACCAATAATTAATACTGTTGCCATTTCTATCCTTTGAGGTTTCATTATGAGGCTTCTTTAATAATCCCTATAACCATAGAAATTATCAAAAAAGCCTACCTTGATTTAGAGCTTATTATAAAGCGTTTTGGTTACGTTTTTATTTCATAAGAGTCTTTAAATACCCTAAACACGCTTTTAAAGCAAAGCTCTAAAAGCTACGCTAACGCTGAGTTTTCCTCGGCGGAATGCCCACGCACCTTTGGTGCTTTCATTTCTTGCAAAATGAATTTTATAAGAAATTTAAACTATTGAGAACAATATGTGCGAGCTCCAGTGCACGAGCTCGGTGCGAAAAGGCTTTTTTAACGCTCTCATCTAGCTCTCCGAGTGTTTGGTTGTAACCGCAGGGTATAAACATCGGATCGTACCCAAAACCGTTTGTGCCACGAGCTTCTGCAATCGCTTCACCGTGCATCCAGCCATGTACACAAAACTCACCTTTCGCACAAACAAGCGCAATCGCTGCGGTGTAGAAAGCGGGTGTTTTCTCAATACCTGCGTCTTTTAAGGTCACGATCAATTTGGTGAGATTCTCTTTAGCATTCGCGTTGACTCCGGCATAACGTGCGCTGTAAATCCCCGGAATTCCGCCTAAAACTGGCACACTGATACCGCTGTCATCGCTTAAAACGATATCATTTTTCGTTTCCAGTTTTTCATACACGGCACGTGCTTTAATGAGGGCATTTTCTTTAAAAGTTGACCCCGTCTCTTCAATCTCAAAAGGAGACATAATGTCGCTATACGCGACCACTTCGTACTCGCTGATCCAAGATTGGAACTCTTTAACTTTACCTTGATTGGACGTGGCTAAAATAATTCTCAAACGCTGCTCCACAAAACTAAATAAG
This sequence comes from Sulfurospirillum sp., assembly GCA_036171535.1. GTDB lineage: Bacteria > Campylobacterota > Campylobacteria > Campylobacterales > Sulfurospirillaceae > Sulfurospirillum. The sequence goes on from JAVHRG010000168.1 coordinate 14,739, forward strand.
GTTTTATTCTACCTATTTTTTGTTTAAAACTTCGGTTGCATTATCCAGACTTCCAGTGGTGCTTTGAGCTCGCCTGCTATCCACTGTGCTCGCTCACCATAGCCCATAAACATATCCGCCCGATTCGGCCCTTTGATGGCGCCACCCGTATCTTGGGCGAAGACAAATTTATCGACTTTGTAGTTAGGTGATTCACTCTTAACGGCTAAAAGAGAGCCTAGAGGAATGTAACTACGATCTACCGCAACGGAGCGTTCAGGTGTTAAAACCAATCCTAAACTTCCCGTAGCGCGCTGTTCCATTTTGCGAAAAAAGACATAGCTTGGATTGGTGTTGAGCATCGCATCAATTTGACTGGGATGTGCCACAAGCCACGCTTTGATGCTTTGTAAAGAGATATCTTCCAAATTGGTAAAAATACCCCGATTGAACATCTCTCGACCGAGTGATTTGTACGGATGCCCATTCGAATCGGCATAGCCAATAAA
>JAVHRG010000169.1:0-1940 GCA_036171535.1 Sulfurospirillum sp.
ACCAACGAAATAGCGACCAATCACAACAAAACCAAAAACAACGTAGTGGAAACTCCGAAGAGTTTACCACGGAATCAAGTGAGGAAGAGACAGCATCATTAGAAATTGTCATTCCTCAATATGTATAAATTATAAGGAAAAGGATACATTATGGCAATCAATACGAAAGGTTATGAAAGTCTTATTACCCCAGGTGCAACAAGTACAACGACGACAAAAGCAGCCACCGCAACAGGTAGTGCTGATACCTTAGGAAAAGATGATTTTCTAAAACTTCTGCTTACAGAGCTTCAGCACCAAGACCCTACGAGTCCTATGGATTCTGATAAAATCTTGACACAGACTTCTCAACTTGCGACACTCGAATCATCTACAAAAACCAATACAGCATTGGAAAATTTGACAACACAACTCAAACAAAGTGTTAACTCAAATGCAACAGCACTGATTGGAAAAATGGGAAGTATTGGCAGTGATGCTATTTCACTTAGCAGTGGAAAATCAACCTATGAAGTCTATTTCCCAACAGAAATTAAAACGGGAACACTTACCATTGCAGATAGTACGGGCACTACGGTTAAAACCGTTGATCTTAGCACCGTAGCAGCAGGGAAAAGTGGTGTTTTATCCTTTGATTGGGATGGGACAGACAACTCTGGTACACTCGTTAAAGATGGCGCTTACAGTGTTACTGCAACGTATGTAGATTCTACAGGTGCGGCAAAAACAACTGCATTTGGTGTTTATCCTGTTGAATCCGTACGTTATGACTCAGGATCAACCTATATCAAATTAGGATCTCAATATTATGCCATGAGTGATGTTGTCGAATTTTACGACAAGTAAAGGAAGTTCTCATGACTAGCTCTTTTTACAATGGAATTTCTGGTATCAAATCACAACAGTTTGCTATGGATGTGCAAGCCAATAACATTTCCAATATCAATACAAGTGCCTATAAAGGAAGTACTGCAGAAATTTCAACTCTTTTTTCAACTGTATTAACAGGCACGTATGCTTCTTACTCCAATGATAAAGGTCTTGGGGCACAAAGTCAAACCACCGCATTAGATCTAGCGCAAGGTGTTCTTGAAAATACCGATAGTCCCTTTGACCTTGCAATTCAAGGAGATGGTTGGTTTGGTGTTAAAGGACAAGAGGCGACAAAGACATATTACACACGCGCTGGTTCTTTTTCGCTTGATGCACAAGGCTCTTTAGTGAATGCCGATGGCTACTATCTTATGGCAACATCTGGTAACAACATGACACCCACATCCCTTGATGCGGCAACTCTTGCCAAATTTGGAACGTATTACAATGCCGCTACCACAACGGCTGTTACGCCTTACGCTATTACACCTATGAATGATGTTCCTTTAGGAAGCGTTGGAAGCCAAACAAAAGTAACTTTACCAGATATTCTCTACTATCCACCTGTTGCAACAACAAAAGTTTCTTACGGTGCGAATCTTGATCCTACGATTACAACCGATGCGGTCGCGGTACCTCTTAATGCCTCTGATTACGCCGCAACCGTAACACCTTCAACTGTTGGACAAGTGAGTTTAAGTGGAAGTGTCAGCAATACAACAGCACTTCAAAATCCTAAAAAAGGTGATACGGTTACTATCACATTAACTGATGTGGATGGAAAGACACAAAAGATTTCAACAGAACTTGATGCGTCTCTTAATTGGAGTATTTCAAGTTCTGACGCAAGTAGCTTAAATACAACGTCTGCCTTAACAGCAAGTGTTTCTGTTACATCCAACCAAGAAATTGCCAATACTGAACACTACACAACTGGTATTATCGCCCCTGATGGAACGAAAGATATTATTGATATGACCTTTACCAAACAAATTCCTCAAGCAGCATCGGGTAGTACATGGGATGCTAATATTAAGGTACTAAGTTATTTTGAAGACTATACCGTA
>JAVHRG010000169.1:2040-3109 GCA_036171535.1 Sulfurospirillum sp.
GAGCTTAACTTAGGAACAGTGGGTAATTTTGATGGACTTATTTCAAGTACAACGATCAAAAAAGCCAACGTCGTAACGTCCAATGGCTCTGTCGAAGGCTTTTTAAAAGACTATGCTATGGATTCTAATGGTAACGTTATTGCAGAATTTAGTAATGGTAAAAGCTCGGCTATTGCTAAAGTTGCCATTTACCATTTTCAAAACGATCAAGGGCTTACACAAGACTCTTCGACCCTTTTTGAAGCATCTAATAACAGCGGAAAACCCATTTTTTATACCGATAAAAATGGTGAGAGTTTTTTAGGTTCAACCATTTTTAGTAATAAACTAGAAGGTAGTAACGTTAATATGGCAACAGCATTAACAGAGCTCCTTATTACCCAAAAAGCATTTGATGCTAGCTCAAAAAGTATCACTACTAGCGATGATCTGATTAAAAATGCAATTAACATGAAAAGCTAACAAAAAATGGTATTTCATGGAATAAAAATTGCTTTCATTTGATACAAATTGATAATAATAAAAAGTAACTTTAAAAAGGATACGCTATGATGAGATCACTCTGGGCCGGCGTTACTGGATTGCAGGCACACCAGATCGCAATGGACGTTGAAGGTAATAACATTGCAAACGTTAATACCACGGGCTATAAATACAGTAGAGCAAATTTTTCTGATCTCTTAAGTCAAACAGCTAAAATTGCTACAGCACCACAAGGTGAACTGGGTGGTAAAAATGCCATGCAAATTGGACTTGGAACACAAGTAAGTACGGTCACAAAAATCTTTAAACAAGGTTCCATCGAAACAACGGATAAAACAACCGACCTTGCTATTCAAGGTGATGGTTTCTTCGTTGTTTCCCCAGATGGAGGAAGTACCTATAAATATACGAGAAGTGGTGACTTTACCTTTGACGCGAATGGAAACTTTGTCGATACCAACGGTTATATTGCGCAAGGGTGGAACAGAGACAAATCAACACTTGCAATTGACTCAACATCGCCAATTTCCAACATTACTATTCCACCAGGACTAACAACACCAGCGAATGCTTCTAGTTATATTTC
>JAVHRG010000170.1:0-3086 GCA_036171535.1 Sulfurospirillum sp.
CAGTAGGATCATACCAAGGATATTTTTTGAATTCAATGATTTGATATTCTTTTAGAGTATTGAATTTTTCTTGCATTAATGCGGAAAGTGCACTTACCATTGTATTATTTATCCTTCATAATGAGTTCTTGAAAGGCCATTTTGACATGGCATTAATGCTAAAAACGGTACCAACGGTGAGGCATTTAAAAGATGGAAAAATGCCTCTTGAGAAACCACGTTTCTATCAAAGAGTTCTTGCAAATCATGATTTTCACATTCGTGAACGATTTTTGCAAATGCGACTCTCTCACGTGCTGTTAATTTTGCATAGCTTTTTTTAGAGAAGAGTTTAAAAACTTCATTGTCACTGAAATGCTCTTCTTGTTTGATATTACGATTCAGAATAATCATAACTCGCTTAGGCACTTTTTGAGCAATACTAGATTCCGCAAATTCTGCATCAATATTTTTTAAAAGCAAATAGAGCTTATGCTTCTTATGTGAAGGATTACTCCATTCTTTGAAGGTGCTTCTTGGAATATCTAAAAGATTGAGTGCTTGTGTTTCTTGCATCGTAAACTCCTCAATGAAATTATAGCCGAATATAAGCTATAAAGGAAATAACTTGGACATTTACATCGCCCGCAATTCTTCTTGTGAAGAGCATAGTATCAAGTCACTTTTAAGGGTTGTTAGACCATAAAATCACCACTTCAACCGCAAGGCGTGGCAAATGGTTTCTCTCAATAATGGTGCAACCTCTAACACTTTAGCTTGATCTTCAAAGGTTAGAAAAGCACTGACCACTTCATCAAGAATCGTTTGAGATTTTTTTACACTAAGATTACAATAAGCACCAAATTTGATTAAATCTTCACGAATAAAATCTTCCTGTTTGCCTGCTAGTTTGATTTGATGGCTTCTCGTCCACTTCCCTGTTGGGTCATACGCATACGTCATATCAAAGGCTGGGGCAAGCTTCCATGCGCCTTTTTTATCCATTAAAAAACCAAAGTTTTTTGTATGATCGTCTTGATTACGACCAACGATATTAAAAAGTGCTCTTCGATACAGCTCTGTGATAGCATCTTGACCTAAACCTAATTGCCTTGTCATTAAAACAAGTTGTTCATACGAGTATGCTCCTGTAGCATCTCTATTCGCATGCGCAAGTCCAGACCAAGAGGCATAATGAACTTTTTGAAGCTTTGAGGTGCTTGTATCTCGATCAAAACGTTTTATTAAGAAATGAAAATCTTCACCGTCTTGTATATAATCTACATCTGGCATATCAATACCACATGCTTTTGCTACTTGAGCGTAAACATACTCCACTTTTGGCATACCTTTCGGATCTTTGGCATCTCTATCACTATTTTGCGATGAATCAAACTTTAGAAGCCAGTATGAATGCAAAGAGCCATGATCAATGGTTCCATCATAAAAATTCCCCTTTGTATCTCGTGCTACTAATGCTTTAGCACGTGCCCCTCCAGCACTTGAGCCAACGCGAATCAGATTCAGCGCATCTTTTTTAGTTTGTGCCTTTTGAAGGCTTACATGTAAACTCTCTTTCTGCGATAGAACCAGTTGTGCTAATTCAGAAAGAAGATGCACATCTAAAATATTGTGGGATTCTTGTGTATTCTCATCAAACTCTGATGGATGATATTCCAATGCTCCCATGCCTCTTGTTCCCACATATAAAAGGCGATCTAAAGTGGTAATAGATTCTGGTGCTATCTTTTTTTCAGCCATGAAAATATCAATTAGCTGATTACCATACTTATCAGGTAATGAATCTGCAAAGATGCCCGCAACACCTTTAAATGTTCGAAGACTAATGTCTGGGAAACTAAAGCGATTGGGAGGATAATGCATCATTAAAGGAGAGGGATAAATAGTTGAGCGCATAAACGCTTCTGTGTATTCAAAGGTTGCTATTTCTTTTTGCCCTGGGGCATATCCTAAATAACCGATGGTTGTGCCCCATAATTTTACTTCGACACGTCCGCTCATTGATCTTCTCCCCACGTAAAGGTTGTGTTAGACGCAGGTTTTTTTCGTATACGTTTTTTAGGTGTAGTCTGTTCTTGCAAAGGGCTATATGCGGGAGAAACATCCAAAAGTGTTTCGAGTTTATCCAATGCCCCAATACCTCGCAAAAGACGAATGAAATTTTTGAGGCTAATACCGCTTTTAGCATTGATAAACCGATCATACGTATTATGGTTTGTGCCACTTTTTTCTAATAGCTCACTAATGGGAACTTCTTTAGTACGACGAAGTGTATCGAGCTTCTTACCCAAATCATGGACAATTTCATCGTCCGTTAAGAGTGTATATGCCATTTCAACCCTTTGAAACAAGATGAATAAATTATATCACAAAATAATGATATAAAATAGATAAAATCATTATTTAAATCATTAAATAATGATTTAAATAAAAATAATTCGACTTTAATACAATCGTGCATTTGCATGCTCAAGCACTTTATCCAACTCTTGAAACTGTTAATCTGGTCGATAATGACCAAATAAAACACCAAGAGGAGTTAAAGTAATTCCATGGCAAATAAACTATACACAGACGAGTTCGAACAAGAGGCTGTCAACCAAATTATAAAAAATGGGTATCCCATTAAAGATACTGCACAAAGGTTGGGAGTACATTTGGTGTTAATAAAAAAAGAGTTTCAAGACTTATGCGCATAGCCAAACTCTTTGGTGCAGGTGTCAAACAGAAAAAACCTTGTTATAAAAAAGGTCAGAGACATTTGGCACATCCTAACCATCTTGGGCAGTGCTTCAATGTTTAAGAGCCAAATCATACATGGGTAACAGATATAACCTATATCAAAACACATGAAGGATGGTTTTCTTTAGCGATTGTATTAGATCTATTCAGTAGAAAAGTTGCTGGATGGGCAACAAGTCATCGTATGACAACACAATTGGCTCTAAAAGCCCTGGAAATGGCAACCTTTAGACAAAAACCACATCATGAAGTTATTGTACACTCGGACCAAGGCTCACAATATAGCTCATACGAGTGGCAAGCACTTCTCCAAAAATACAACCTTATCCCTAGTATGAGCAGGC
>JAVHRG010000171.1:0-3077 GCA_036171535.1 Sulfurospirillum sp.
GACCATGCACCAGATGCAAATCAATACCACGCGCGCGGCACTGCTCGCGCAATTGTTCAAACAACCCCGCTCGGTAATGCAACAAACGATGCTGAAGAATGACGACTTTTTTCACGGCCTGTACTTATTGATACTTGGCTCAATCACACAGTAATCGTAACCTCGCTCAGAAAAATGAAATTTCCCATCACGAATAGCAGCCTCATGTTTAGCAACTGTGTCTTGATCCGCAAAACGCTGACCAATCACCTTTGCTGGTACACCTGCCGCAATCGAATACGGCGGTATATCCCGCGTCACAACACTGCCCGCCGCCACCACACTGCCGCGACCGACTGTTACACCTGTCAACACCACCGTGCCATAACCCAGCCAAACATCATCCTCTATCACCGCCTCTTCATCGGCATGCTCACTCGGGAAACGCTGACTCCCCACCCACGGCGAAAATCGGACTGGGAAACCCACCGCAGAAAAATCGTGATCGTGCCGCCCCACAATTGCCACACGATTAGCTATCAAACAATAGTTTCCAATACGGCAATTGGCCTCGATATGAACCTGCTTACCGATATACACGCAATCGCCAATCGACAAACGTTTTGGCGCCCACAACCGTGTGCCTTTACCCACGTGAAGATCTCGCCCGTAAGAGAGAAACGAAGACTTGCCGAGTACAGCAAACCATGTTTGTAAGCGACGAAGTGCGACTAACAAAAGACTCATATAACGCACCATGAACTTATATTCACCAGTAACACCCTCCCTCAACTTTATTGGCTTGTTGAGGCACGTCTGCAGGTGCAGGTCTCACCCAGTGTTCGTTGTACAACACACCAATTTTTGGATGGTTATCCCATCGCTTGCCTTTGATACCAAAAAGTAGCTGCGTTGCCCCGCCCATGTGGATGGCCTTTTTCCCCATGCGCTTCACATGCGCCGCCAAAGGAAACCCGTATGCACCGCAACCGATAATCGCAACTTCAAAATCTTTGGCATCAATCGCCGCTTTCATGGAATCTAGTGCAGCGAACCAATCTGCAAACTCACTTTTTTGCCCAGCAACCGTTTGCACAGCCTTAATGGTTTCAAGTGACTTAAATTCAGGAAGGACGCGCTGATCTTTAAAAATCAAAGTTCGTTTATCGTTGTATTGGCGCTCAATCGTGAAATTGAAAGGATGGATCACCAGAACTTTCTTCCCCCCAAGCGCCTCAGACCAAGGATGCGCAGACAAATAAGGCTCCAATGCATTTAGTGCTATACGCTTTGCATCTGGAAAGTTTCGCAATAACAATCGCTCTTCAATACGCCATGAACCGAGCACATCCAACAGCTTCATATCTTCAAACATCAGATTAGAAAATTTCTGGATTGCCTGATCTGATGGAGGAAAAAATCCAGAAAGGTCACGCATGGAGATATGCACCCTATCTCTAAATAATGGCCTAACCAACGATGGGACTCTCGGAAACAATACCGCCTTAATTTCGGTTGATCCGAATCTTGCCACCATGGCGGGTTTGTCACTCTCAAGTGTGGCACGCAGCAACTGCGCTGCCGGATCGCCAGCGAACTGAGGTTGGTATGCAAATATTGTTTTGATTAAGTCATGGAAGTTCATAGATATTTCTTTTTGAGTTGTTCAAACACGCCCTTTATCGTTCTTACCAAGCCAACCATTTTTATTGAAAAAATAAACGGTGAAAAAATATGGCCTGGTAAATCCATCATTTCCTCCTTGGGCATTTTTAAAATGGCCGGCAAACTACACTTAGGGAACGGAATTCCATGATGCGAAGTTGCAAATTCAATGATGTTTACGCCCTTATCACGAATGTGTTCCCGTTGCTCACAATCCCACCCGCTACCGTTGGAGTAAAAGTAGAAAATATTATCGCCTTCGGTAATAAATGATTTTGTATCGAAATATTCAAAAAGCTTATTCGCACGTTTATATCTAAACAAAATAGGATTGATTGATTCCGACGACGTATTTAAAAGCGAATGAACTTGAAATTGTCCATTAAAGCTCAACATCAAACGTGCTCTAAGCAATGAGCCGAATAGCACAGCAGCGAAACCACCTGCCGAACTCCCAAGAGTGGTGACTTTATAGCCTTCAGTCTCAGCCTTCAAAAAGGCCAATAATTTATCAGGCGTATCAATGCCTGAATTGATCCCCGTTAGATACCACTGCTTTTGAATATCTCTTAGGAAGATGTGTTTGTGGGCATAAGGCACCCTAGTGCCGAACCACTCAAATTTATTTTGCTCAAGAATAGAGCGCCGAAAAGTACCCTCATCATTTGGATAATAAATTTCGTTGCTACTGAAATAGATTGCACAATGCTCTTTATTATTGCTTTCATCGTATTCAATTAAGTATCCATCTGCCGATTGATATGCCGCACGAGCAATGTCGCTGTCCGTTTGAAATACGAAAATTTGATTAACCTCCTGCATGTGTCACTTTCCCCACCATTGGGGCATCAACATTCTGATATTGATCGAAATGAAATGCCTCAAGGCAACGATCAAACCGAAATGGCGCAATTCATAACGAAAGAAATAATAGGGATGACTATGCCCTAAAGGGGAATACAAAATCGCCCATCTTTTTTTGAGCGGCACCGAGGTTAAGCACCATTTAGGCAATGTGTCATGCGTCTCGCAATAGGCCAAATATTCCGTTGCCAAATACGATTTAAAGCCAGCCTCTTTAACCCTAAACCCATAATCAAAATCACCAATGGCATGGTGAAATAAAGGGTCTAACGTACCAACCGCCTTCCACACCGCCCTTGGAATCAACACTAGATTCCCGCAAAAATATGTTAACGGCACCAGCGTACTGGACGGCTCCACACGAACATCTTGGCTAAAATCCCCATTGGATTGGTAACCAGAATAAGTAGTTTTCCCCGTTACCCTTGAACATATAGGGGCAACAATCACTGCCTCATTGTTCGTTGCATTCGCAGCAGTTAGAAGAGAAGAAAGTGCTTTAGGGAAAATATCCGTGTCATCGTTCAGCCACAAGAAATAATCAAAATCCTTTGCTTTGATGGCCGATT
>JAVHRG010000172.1:0-3065 GCA_036171535.1 Sulfurospirillum sp.
CACAATGATATTAGGAAAAGAGGTTGAACTCTCTTTACATGTGAAGGCAGACAAAGAGAGCACCGCAGCCCTCCATTCTTATTTTACATGTAAACAGATCGATGATGTCACCGTTACGGGATTAGGTGTCACCTACATTGACGCGTTACTCGGTGGAAAGCCATGGGAAGAGGTGAAAACACCTTTACATGTAAACCGTGCGATTGATCGTATCTACACTCATCCTGATGCCAAAACGATTCTCCAAGAGAAAGAGCGGACGATCACTATTGCTCACGAAAATCACAGCGATGTGGTCGTGTGGAATCCATGGTTGGAAGGCAGTGCAAAACTTTCTGATATGAATGAAAACGACTACACAAAAATGCTCTGCATCGAGAGTGCCAGAATCACTAAACCTTTAAAGTGTGACGATCGTTTACATGTAACGATACATATTGGATGTCGGCACTAAACTTAAATACAGATATTTTACAATACTTACCTAAAGTATTGTAAAGATAAATTAAGTACATTACGTCTATAATATTCCTAAAGAAATAACACAAAGAAGGAAAAACGATGAAAAATGTACTTATCATCAATGGTCATCAATACTATGAACATGTAGCAGAGGGAAAACTCACACAGTTTTATATCGATACAGCGACAGAGTTTTTTCACAAAGAGGGCTATGCTATCAAACACAGTGTTGTCGAGAGTGACTACAACATCAAAGAAGAGGTCGAAAAATTTGCATGGGCAGATATTATTCTTTTCCAATTCCCAACGTATTGGATGGGCGTGCCTTGGCTCGCTAAAAAATATATTGATGAGATTTTTTCAGCAGGAAAAGATACTGCAACCTATGTGAGCGATGGTAGAACCAGAAGTGACGTAACAAAGCGTTATGGAAGTGGCGGTTTGATGCAAGGTAAAACGTATATGCTCTCCATCACCTATAACTGTCCAACGAGTGAATTTAGTAATAAAGAGGGCTTTTTTGAAGGACTCAGCCTTGATGAAGCCAATGTTGCCACGCATAAAACCTTTCAATTTTGTGGTGCAGAACCTTTAAAAACGTTCTCAGTTCACGATATTTTCAAAGGTGATTTGGATTTAGCAAAAGAGAAAGTACGTTTTCACGCGCATTTAGAAAAAACCTTCAAATAACGCTTAGGGTGGCGTGATTTCATGCCACCAGCCTCTTTACATGTAAAGATCAAATCCTTGTTGCTGTTTTAAAATACGATCAAACAATTTTTGTGCTTTTTGGAGCATTTTTTCGCTTTGATCTTGTGATTTTGTCAAAAGGGTGTCCAACGATTTGAGCAGGCTGTCATTGAGGTAATTTTGTGTATTGAGATCTTTCGTTTTCGGTAAGATCGAGTTGATATCAAAAGCGGTATTGGTGGTTGCTGCATCTTCTGAAGAGGAGGATTGAACCGTTTTGAAGTATTCGTCCATTTTGGGTTGAATGGTTTTCATCGCAGCATCTATCTCTTTTTGATCGTTTGCATCAATGCCATCCCCTTTGTAATGAAAACGGTAGCCATAGGCATGAGAAAGTGACAGGGTGGTTGTTTGTGTGGTATCACTCTGTTCTTGGGATACACTCAATGAGCGCTCATCATACAAACTAAGGTCAATGACATCACCACTGCTGGTTTGAAATGAAAACCCAAAATGGTTAGAACTGTAGTTATTTGCCCCTATGGTTTGCATAAGTTGCCCCCTTATTTAAACATAATAGCAAATCGGCATAATGAAATTTTTTTTAAACGGTAATAAGATAGTCGAGTTTATTCTGTACGGATTCAATTTTTTGGTGCATACCATCTTTTCGGTTGGGTCTTATATCAAATTTCAAACAGGCATACACGCGTCCACATGCTTCTAACAGTGCATAAGCCTCTTCAATGAGTTTAAGCGCTTCACGCATTGTTGGTGTTTCAACCACTGTACTCATTGGTGTTAGCTTGTAACTGTAACCACTTTCATGCACCATCTTGACAATACGTGCAACATCACCACTTTTACTGCCTTCTCCCTCTAAGGGGAACATACTAAATTCCATTAAAACTGACATATTTTTTCCTTTACATGTAATTTACGATAGTGCATAATAAATACCGCAAAATGTTCCAATCGTGAGCACGAGATAGCCCCCAACATAAGAGGCGATGCTACGCGTACCTAATAGAAAAACAATCATGCTTTTAAGCAATGAATTCGCAATGATTGCAAGGGTAATGGCATTCAATGCGATTGCCTTATCTAACCCATTTTTTGACAAGGATGCAAGCGAAAGTGCTATGGCATCAGTGTCGGTTAGCCCTGAAATAAATGAGATAATATAAACACCTAATTCACCAAACGAAGTGTCTGCAAATTTGACGAGGGCGATGACGACACCAAACAAAAGCCCTAAAATAAGCGCTTCAGAGAGTTGAAAGGGATTTTTAAACACGGTCTCTTGAATGATGGTTTCTTTTGCAGTGATCATATAGAGAACGCCAAGATAAAGATACCCAATACTAGAAGCGATCAAAACAGGGTATAAAATCTCGTGTGCTAACACGGTATTGATGATAAAAAGCTCTATGTAAATGCGAAAAAGCATGATGGAGCAAGCAAGTCCTACCCCAATAGCAAGGTTTTTGGAAAGCGAAGGATTTTCTTTAGAACGTCTTGCAAGGCTAAGGGATACGGCAGTTGAGGAGACAATTCCTCCTAACAAACCTGCTAAACCAATACCATGTTTAATGCCCACAAGGCGCACAGCAATATACCCTAGAAAAGAGATTCCTGCAACCAAAACGACCATTAACCAAATATTGTAAAGATTGAAATAGCCCCAAGGATCAAGCGGTTCATCGGGGAAAAGCGGCAAAATAACAAAGCTCATCATTAAAAAAAGAATCATAGCGCTCAGATCTTGCTTCTTAATCACTTTTTCATACGTTTGGATCTTCTCTTTAAGATTGAGGATAAAAAGGACACTCATGGCGACAAACACAGCCAGTGTTATTTTATCATAAGCAAGCAGAACCCCTAAGAGAAAAACCACCAGTGCTGAAAATTCT
>JAVHRG010000173.1:0-15002 GCA_036171535.1 Sulfurospirillum sp.
CTCATTGCAAACCTTATCTTCTCCTTTAGTCTTATTAAACCCATGGGAGCAGCAGGACTTGCCCTTGCAGGATCACTTTCCGCCTTTGTTTTGCTCTTTTTTACCCTCCGTTCGTTTGGACGTGCAAAGTTTTTTGCTATACTATATACTAAAAAATTAGTTATTTTAATCATACTCCTTATCGTGGAATGGGGTGTATTACACTATGTAAAGGAACTGATACATGTTTATTTATGATTCAGTACAAAAGAAAAAAGTACCATTTATTCCTCTAAAAGAGAACGAAGTTAAAATCTATGTATGTGGACCAACCGTTTATGATGATGCCCATTTAGGACATGCAAGGAGTTCCATTGCCTTTGATCTTTTGCGTCGTGTGTTTATCTCCCTTGGATATCATGTTACCTTTGTGAAAAACTTTACGGACATTGACGATAAAATTATTAACAAGATGAGAGAGAGTGGTAAGTCACTTGAAGAGATTACTTCGTTTTATATTGAGCGCTATAAAAACGAGATGCATGCTTTACATGTAAACGATGCGGACATTGAACCTAAAGCGACTGAGACGGTTACCGAGATCATTTCTTTTATTGATATGATGTTAAATAAAAAAGTTGCCTATGCAACCAGCGATGGTATCTATTTTGATACCTCAAAAGATGCTAAATACCTTAGTTTAAGCCACCGCACAATTGAAGAAGATGCCAGTCAATCACGCGTCGAGAAAAAAGAAGAGAAAAAAGACCAAAAAGATTTTGCACTGTGGAAATTTTCAAAAGCGAATGAGCCAAGCTACCCTGCCCCTTTTGGTGTGGGACGACCGGGTTGGCATATTGAGTGTTCCGCAATGATTGAAAAATATCTTGCAAGTAGTGGCGATTTTCAGATTGATATTCACGCAGGTGGGGCAGACCTTCTCTTTCCTCACCATGAAAATGAAGCCGCACAAACCAGATGTAAAAGTGATCAAGAACTCGCTAAATACTGGATGCACAATGGTTTTGTCACCATTAATGGCGAGAAAATGAGCAAGTCCCTGGGCAATAGCTTTTTTTTAAAAGATGCTTTGGCTATTTACAGTGGAGAGGTTCTTCGTTTTTACCTTTTAGCAACGCATTATCGTGCGAATTTCAATTTTTCCGAAGAGGATCTTTTGAACACTAAGAAACGTCTTGATAAACTTTATCGATTAAAAAAAAGAGTTTTTGAAAGTGTGCCCAGTGAGATTTCTACTTCCTTTAAAGAGGCAATGCTTGAAGCACTCAGCGATGATCTTAATATCTCAAAAGCCCTTGCGAGTTTGGATGAAATGATCTCATCAGCAAATGAGATGCTCGATCTCAACCCCAAAGATAAAGCGTTAAAAGCTACAACCAATGCCAATTTGCAGTGGATTGAATCATTGCTTGGTATTGGGCTTTACAATCCTTACATGTATTTTCAAATTGGGGTAAGTGACGCTGAAAAATTGGAAATTGAAGCACTTATCGTAGAACGCACAGAAGCTAAAAAAACGAAAGATTTTAAAAAAGCAGATGAAATCCGCACACTTTTGGAATCCAAACAGATACAACTCATGGATACGGCTATTGGTACACAATGGGAAAAGGTGAATTAAATGTATAGCATTAAAGATGTGCTAAAGCGTTTTTCTCCTTTTTTCAAAGACTATATTCCCTATTTTCTTTTAGCTATTTTTGGAATGATTCTCTCCAGTGGAGGGACGGCCTATTCTGCTTATTTGGTGAAGCCACTTTTGGATGAAATTTTCATTGCAAAAGATAAAGAGATGCTTCAACTTTTACCGTATGCGATTATTGTCGTTTACGCACTTAAAGAGGCGGGGCGGTATACACAAGCTTACTATACAGCCTATATTGGGCAAGATATTATCAAACGTTTCCGTGACATGATTTTGGAAAATCTTTTAAAACTGGACCTCACTTTCTTTCATGAGTACCGAACAGGTGAGCTTATCAGTCGTAATACTAACGATGTAGAGCGTGTTAGAACGGTTGTTTCTAATCTCATTCCTGAGCTTATAAGAGAAACATTAACTATTTTTGGTCTTATCGGGGTTGTCATTTATCAAAGCTCAGAACTTGCTTTTTATGCGTTGGTAATTATGCCTTTAGCGATTTATCCTCTTAGTGTCCTTTCCAAAAAGATGAAGAAAGTTTCTCGCCAATCGCAAGAAAAAGTCTCTGACATTACAGCAAAGCTGAGTGAAATTTTTAATAATATTGAAATTATTCAAGCAAATAATGCCCAAGCTTATGAACATGAACTTTTTCAAAAAGACAATGAACGTTTTTTTAAACTTACGATGAAATCGGTTAAAGTTAATGAACTTGTCAGTCCTGTCATGGAAACTTTAGGCTCTATTGGTGTTGCAGTCGTTATTTTAGTTGGAGGTAAAGAGGTTATTGAAGGAGGCATGAGTGTTGGTGCATTTTTCTCTTTTTTAACAGCTCTTTTTATGCTCTATACTCCTATTAAGAGGATTTCAGGACTTTATAATAGAATGCAAGATGCACTAGTGGCCAGTGAGCGCATTTTCTTTTTACTCGATCAACGTCCGTCTATTCCTGATGGGACAGAAATGTTACCTCTTAAAATTGATACGATTTCTTTTGATAAAGTCTCACTTTTTTATGGCGAGAAAGAAGCTTTACAGGATGTGAGCCTTGAGGCAAAATCAGGTGAAATGATAGCCCTCATTGGCGATAGTGGTGGTGGGAAAAGCTCTTTAATGAATATACTTATGCGCTTTTATGATCCAACATCAGGACGTGTTTGCATCAATGGCATTGATCTTAAATCGTTTGATCTTCACGATTTACGTCACAATATTGCGATGGTAACACAACGTGTTTATATCTTTCATGATAGTGTTGCTGCCAATGTTGCTTATGGTAAAGAAATCGATGAAAACAATGTTATTGATGCATTAAAAAAAGCAAATGCCTACGAATTTATTCAAAACCTTCCAGAGGGTATTCATACCCATTTAGATGAATTTGGAACTAACCTTTCCGGTGGACAAAGACAACGTATTGCGATTGCACGTGCGATTTATACCAATCCACAAGTGCTTATTCTAGATGAAGCAACCTCGGCACTTGATTCTCAAAGTGAGCAAAAAATTACTGAGGCAATTGAAAATCTCATCAAAGATAAAATTACTTTTGTGATTGCCCATCGCCTTAGTACCATCAAGAAAGCAGATAAAATTGCCCTTCTTAAACATGGTAAAATTTGCGCTATTGGAAGCGATGAAGAGCTGTTGGCTAACTCTCAAGAGTACCTTAAGCTCAAAGGTTTACAACACTAGAAAAGGGCTAAAATCAACCATCTTTTATCTTTAGTAGAGTATAATCGCGTACTTTATATTGAAGGAAATAAAAGATGTTTAATTATTATGGCCTGATGAAAAAATTCATGTTTAACTTCTCTCCAGAGAATGCTCACCATTTTGCAGAATTTTTCTTTAAGAATGGTGCCAACTATGCTCCTTTTATTCTTTCACCATTGGCTGAGCATTTTTTTATTCACGATAAACGTTTGGAGCAAACTATTTTCGGTAAAACATTCTTAAATCCTCTGGGGCTTGGTGCAGGTTTTGATAAAAATGCAACGATGATAAAAATGCTCACTGCGCTTGGTTTTGGACATATTGAGTATGGCACGATTACCCCTGAACCTCAAAGCGGAAATCCTAAACCACGCTGTTTTCGCTTTCCAGAACAAGAATCCATTCAAAATGCTATGGGTTTTAATAACGAAGGCATGTACAAGGTTGGCAAGCGCTTAGAGTCACTCTACCCTTTTGCAACACCTTTAGGCGCGAATATTGGTAAAAACAAAGTCACATCCGCAGAAAATGCACTCAAAGACTATGAAAAATTGATCAAGCGATTTAAAGATTTAAGTGATTATTTGGTTATTAATATCTCTTCTCCGAATACTCCAGGTCTTCGTGATTTACAAAATGAACAATTTATTAAAGATCTTTTTGTGATGGCAAAAGAGTTAACCTTAAAACCAGTACTTCTTAAAATTGCACCCGATCTTGAGATTAACGATGCTTTACATGTAAGCGCAACGGCATTGGAAAATGGTGCAGCAGGCATTGTAGCGACAAACACAACCATCGACTATTCTTTGCTTCCCAATGCAAAAGATTTTGGTGGACTGAGTGGTAAAGTACTAACCGAGAAAAGTTTTGTAATGTTTGAAGCACTTGCAAAAGAGTTTTTTGGTAAAACGACACTGATTTCTGTTGGAGGTATTGACTCAGCTGATGAAGCATACCGAAGACTTAAAGCAGGAGCGAGTTTAATCCAAATTTATACAGCATTTATTTTCAAAGGCCCTTCTCTTAACCGTGCGATCAACCTCGGTATTTTAGAGCGTATGGAAAAAGATGGATTTAGTCATATTAGTGAAGTTATAGGAAGCGATAGGAGATGATAAATAATGAAACAGATACTACTATTTTTACTATTTTTAGGAGCATTAATGGCTAATTCTCTACCTGAGCATTTTACTAAAACATTGGAGAATGGACTTCAAATTGTTGTCATTCCTATGCACAATAAAAGCGATGTCATTACGACAGATATTTTTTACAAAGTCGGTAGTGGCAATGAAATTATGGGTAAAAGTGGTATAGCCCACATGCTTGAACACCTCAATTTTAAATCAACCAAGAATCTTAAGACAGGTGAATTTGATGAAATTGTTAAAGGATTTGGTGGCGTTAATAACGCTTCAACAGGTTTTGATTACACACATTACTTTATCAAAAGTTCATCCAAAAACTTACCAAAATCATTAGAACTTTTTGCAGAACTCATGCAAAATCTTAAACTTACCGATGAAGAGTTTCAACCAGAACGTAATGTTGTTTTAGAAGAGAGACTTTGGAGAACCGATAACTCGCCCATGGGTTATCTCTACTTTAGGCTTTTCAATAATGCTTTTACATATCATCCTTATCATTGGACACCCATTGGTTTTATAGACGATATAAAAAATTGGAGCATTGAGGATATTCGTAGTTTTCACGCGAAATACTATCAACCTTCTAATGCCATTGTTGTTGTCGCTGGTGATATTGAACCTGAAGATGTTTTCAAAAATGTTACAAAATATTTTGGTGACATTAAAAATTCTACGCCTCTTCCAAAGGCACATCATCAAGTTGAACCACAACAAGATGGTGCAAAACGTCTTCTCATCAAAAAAGAAAGTGAAGTAGAAATGGTGGCTATTGCCTATAAAATTCCGAATTTTCTACATGAAGACCAAGTGGCACTTTCCGCACTCAGTGAGCTTTTAAGCAGTGGTAAAAGTAGTAAACTACACCGTATTTTGGTGGATGAAAAGAAACTTGTCAATCAAATCTACGGTTATGCAATGGAAGCGAAAGACCCCTCTGTCTTTTTATTCTTGGCAGTTTGCAACCCAGGTGTAAAGGCTGAGAGTGTTGAAACTGAAATACTCAAAATTATAGAAAGCCTTAAAAAAGGAGATGTCAGTGATAAAGATATTGAAAAGATTAAGATCAATACAAAAGCTGATTTTATTCATAATTTAGAAAGTTCCAGCGATCTTGCAACGCTTTTCGGTTCCTATTTTGCAAAAGGTGATATTACACCACTTTTGAACTATGAAGAGGGTATTAACAAGCTCAAAAAAGAAGATATAATTAAAGTTATTAACAAGTATTTAGTTCCACAATCATCAACGACAGTAATATTAAGAAAGGATTATTAAAATGCAACATGCGTTACAAGGAGCGATGACCGCTCTTATCACACCCTTTAAAAATGGCAAACTCGATGAAGTTCAATACGCAAAACTCATAGAAAGACAAATAAAAAATGGCATTGATGTTGTAGTACCTGTTGGCACTACAGGTGAAAGCGCTACACTTGATCATGATGAACACCGACGCTGTATCGAAATTGCAGTCGATGTCTGTTCTCATAGCGATGTTAAAGTGCTTGCAGGAGCTGGAAGTAATGCAACCCATGAAGCGATTGGTTTAGCAAAATTTGCACAAGCACATGGGGCTCATGCCATCCTTTCTGTCACACCATACTATAACAAACCAACGCAAGAGGGTCTTTTCCAACACTATAAAGCCATTGCTGGCTCAGTGGATATCCCCGTGCTTCTATACAACGTCCCAGGTCGTACAGGATGCGATTTGCTCCCTGATACCATCTTTAGACTTTTTGATGCATGTCCTAATATTTTTGGTGTCAAAGAGGCAACCGGTTCGATCGACCGCTGTGTTGATTTGCTAGCTCATCAACCAAAGCTTGCGGTTGTCAGTGGTGAAGATGCTATTAATTACCCTATCCTTTCAAATGGAGGATGTGGTGTTATCTCTGTAACATCAAATATTTTACCTGATCAAATTGCAGAGCTTACGCATTTAGCACTTAAAGGTGATTTTCATGGTGCTAAAGCCATTAATGACTCACTGTATGAGATCAATAAAACGCTTTTCTGTGAAAGTAACCCTATTCCTATAAAAGCGGCAATGTACATTGCAGGTTTACTTGAAACACTGGAATATCGTTTACCACTGTGTGCACCTAGTAACGACAATATGAAACGCATTGAGAATACACTTAAAAAATATACGATTAAAGGATTTTAATGAAGGGGAAAACACTTGTCATTAGTGGCGGTACCAGAGGTATCGGTCAAGCCATTGTTCATGAATTTGCCCAAGCAGGTGTGAATATTGCATTTACATACAATGCAAATGAAGAATTAGCACACGAGCAAGTGAAAGATTTGGAACAAAAATATGGCATTAAGGCCAAAGCATACTCTCTCAATATTTTAGAGCCAGAAACGTATAAAGACCTCTTTTTAGAAATCGACAAAGATTTTGATCGTGTAGATTTTTTTATCTCAAACGCTATCATCTCTGGACGTGCAGTAGTAGGAGGTTATACCAAGTTTATGAAACTTAAACCTCGTGGTATCAACAATATTTTTACAGCAACGGTGAATGCATTCGTTGTCGGGGCACAAGAGTCAGCAAAACGTATGGAAAAAGTTGGAGGTGGAAGTATTATCTCTCTTTCTTCTACGGGTAACTTGGTTTACATCGAAAACTACGCAGGTCATGGTACAGCAAAAGCAGCTGTTGAAACTATGGTTCGTTATGCCGCAGCAGAACTTGGCTGTAAAGGTATTCGTGTGAATGCTGTTAGTGGCGGTCCTATCGAAACTGATGCGTTGAGAGCCTTTACCAATTATGAAGAAGTTCGCGATATCACTGCTAAGCTTTCACCTTTAGGTCGAATGGGGCAACCGAAAGACCTCGCAGGGGCTTGCTTATTCCTTTGTTCAGACAAGGCATCATGGATTACGGGACATACCATGCTTATTGATGGTGGAACAACCTTTAAATGATGAATCTTCCAAACCTTCTAGCCTCTATGCGTATTGGCTTAGCACCGCTTATGTTTATTCTTCTCGTCAATCGTGATTTGCCATTGTTTAGAGGATTACATGTAAGTTGGTTGGACTATTTTGCTGCACTTATTTTTGTCATTGCCAGTGCAACAGATTTTTTTGATGGCTATATTGCACGCAACTGGAATCAAAAAACACAATTGGGCGCTATACTTGATCCACTCGCGGATAAAATGCTTACCTTAGCAGCGTTTTTAGGGCTTATGATGATTGATCGGGCTAATCCTTGGGCAATTTTTCTCATACTTACACGTGAATTTTTTATTACAGGCCTTCGTGTAGCAGCTATGGGTGAAGGTAAAGATATTGCAGCCAGTATGGCAGGTAAAGTCAAAACTGTTTTTCAGATGATCGCTATTGGCTTTTTAATGATGAACTGGCCATATGCTGAATTACTTTTATGGGTTTCAGTCGCGCTTACTTTGTACTCTGGATATGAATATATCATCGGCTACACTAAAAAAGAGAGCAACTGATGGGTACGCTAACTTCCATCTTAGTTCTCTCCTTTCTTATTTTTTTTCATGAATTAGGACATTTTCTTACCGCTCGTTTTTTTGGTGTTCATGTCGAAGTTTTTAGCATTGGTTTTGGCAAAAAAATCTTTTCAAAAATTGTCGGCAATACAGAATATTGCCTAAGCCTTATTCCTCTTGGTGGCTATGTGCAGATGAAGGGTCAAGATGATCGTGATCCAACAAAAGTAAGTTATGATGCTGACAGTTATACAACTAAAGCGCCATGGAAGCGCATTATAATCCTCTTTGCAGGTCCTTTTGCAAACTTCTTACTTGCGTTTTTACTTTTTATTGCAGTAGGAGTGATGGGAGTTACAAAATTTGCCCCTATCGTCGGTAAAATAAGCGAAAACTCCCCTGCTCTTGAAGCGGGAATGATGGAAAATGATCGCATTGTAATGATTAATAATGAACTGATTGAAACATGGGACGAAGTAAGTACGCTCATTCAAAAAAATAGCGCTTCTTTTCAAATGAAAGTAGAGCGCAATGGAAGCGTACAAACGCTCATTTTAACACCTAAGATCAGTGAATACAAAAATATGTTTGGTGAAACAAAACAGAAGAAAATGATTGGCGTTCTCCCAAGCGGTAAAACGATTGAAATGGTTTATAGCATCAGTGAACTTCCAGGATTTGCTTATGAACAAACAATGAAGGCAACCACGCTCATTTTAACCAGTCTTCAGAAACTTGTTGAAGGGGTTGTCTCCCCCAAAGAGTTAGGTGGTATTATCTCGATTGTTCAAGTCACTTCAGAAGCGAGCGCTGCTGGTCTTGTGGCACTTTTTGCCTTGACAGCACTTATTTCGGTCAACCTTGGGGTTCTAAATCTTTTACCAATTCCAGCCCTTGATGGAGGGCATATTATGTTTAACGCTTATGAAATGCTGACAAAGAAAGCGCCTAGTGAGCGTGTGCTTACCGCTATGACATCAATGGGATGGGTATTTTTACTCAGCCTTATGGCACTCAGTATTTTTAATGATATTTACAGGCTAACCAATGGAAACTAAAAATTTTGTCACCACACTGGATGAGATTCTCACACGCGTTGAAAAAGCACGTTTGAGTGTCGATCAACACCTGATTGTTAAGATTGTTGCAGCAAGTAAAAGTGCTGATCCTTCGATGATCGAAGCGATGTACCATGCAGGACAGCGCTGTTTTGGGGAAAATAAAATTCAAGACATGAGTGACAAAGTCCATGCACTTGCAGACCTTCCCCTCGAATGGCATTTTATAGGGCGATTACAAACCAACAAGATCAACCAACTCATTGATCTTGATCCTTCATTAATGCACTCTTTAAGCTCTCTTGAACTTGCCCAAGAGATGGACAAACGTTTACATGTAAAGAACAAAACAATGAACGTTTTGCTTCAAATCAACAGTGCATACGAAGAACAAAAAGCGGGTGTACTTCCTGAAGAGGCAGTGGATGTGTATGAGCACGTCAACCTTACATGTAAACATCTTCAGCTTAAAGGTGTCATGAGCATTGGCGCGCATACCGAAGAAATAACTGTCATTCAAAAGAGTTTTGAAACCACACATAAAATTTTTGAATCTTTACAAAATCATGGTGCAAAATATTGTTCAATGGGAATGAGTAA
This sequence comes from Sulfurospirillum sp., assembly GCA_036171535.1. Lineage (GTDB taxonomy): Bacteria > Campylobacterota > Campylobacteria > Campylobacterales > Sulfurospirillaceae > Sulfurospirillum. Next base: position 9,644 of record JAVHRG010000173.1, read on the forward strand.
TGATTTTGAATTAGCAATTGCATGCGGTTCTAATATGATTCGATTAGGGAGTATTTTATTTAAATAGGCTGGGCAAAAGAAGAACAGCAAATCGTATCACGACCTGTATTTTTTGCTTTATACAATGAATTGTCAGCATGTGATATCAACGTATAAGGTGTGTCTTCATCTGTTAATGTTCGTATACCAATACTGACCGTATGATGTTCATGGGTCGAAAAAATACCTGTATGAATTGCCCGTTGAATACGTCTGGCTATACTTAAAGCTTCATCTTCATTACTTTGTGGACAAAGCACTAAAAACTCTTCTCCACCCCAACGTCCAATCTTATCATCGGAGCGAATACTTTTCTTAATAAGGTCTGCAATTTCAATCAAGACTTTGTCCCCAATAGGATGACCAAAGGTGTCATTGATGATCTTAAAAAAATCAAAATCAATCAATAATATAGAAAAAGGATACTTCATGGCTTTAGCACGCTCAACATGCATAACCAACTCTTTTTCGATCTTCATGCGATTGTACATTTTCGTGAGAATATCCGTTTCAGAAAGATACAATAGCTCTTTATTATATTTTTTGAGCTCATAATAGCGCCATAACAATAATAGGCCCAAAATGATAAACCCAAAAACAATTTTTATAAGTAAACTATAATCGTAAACAGTTTGAGCTTTAATTGCAACATACTTATTGACAATACTCGCTCGATCTTCAGCACTAATTGTTGCAATACCTTTATCTAAAATGTCCCGAAGCATAGGCTCACTTTGTATAACACCCATACGCATTTTATTGATATAATCAGGTAATTGTCCTGCAATTTTGAGATTAAACATTCCTTCTTTTTTGAGTGTATACGCTGCAACAATGAGTGAGCGCATTGCAATATCTGCTTCTTTGTTGGAGACTAGTTGGAAAGCTTCCATTTCAGAGTGTGTGGTTATAACTTTGAGATTCGGATACTCTGTGTGCATAAGCTCTTCCATCGCTGTTCCTGTGGGAAAAACAATGCTTTCATTGACCAAGTCATGCGGATCACCAATGAAAGAGTGCTCTTCACGAGTAATAAGAACATTGGGATCACTAAAATGTGGTTTTGTAAACAAAAGCCATGTATCTCGGTAAGGCGTTTGATTGAGAAAACTAATGATCTGGCATTTCCCTGCTTTGGAATAGGCAACACTCTCGTCCCAATCTTTGGTATGCAAGATAGCGATCTTAAGCCCAACGCGTTGGGCAACCAGATGCAAAAGATCAGCACCAATACCCGTATAATTTCCTTTTTGATCTATCATCTCAAAAGGTTCCCAATCGGGATCAACACAGATATTCACAGTGCCTAATTTTTTAAGATAGTTATTTTCATCTAAAGATAATTCAACACCTAAAAGAGAAAATGGTACGAAAAATATTATCATTATCCAAAAATACATTTTGTATTTTCCGCCTTTCAATTCTCTCACTATTAATAGAGTATAACCAATTAATACGCTTTAGGTGTTAAAAGTTTTTTATAATACGTCTGTGTTAAATGCAGTGCGGCGATAGGATTATGCCCCAAAACACGATCTTTTACAACAAGATACGTTGTGGTTGCTTTTGCATATTTGATAAACAATGAGTCATGTCCAACACACAACCCCATAATAACATTAATATCTGTCTTTGCTTTATTAAGATATTTGGCTTGAAGCACAGGATTGCACATCGGCTCAAATGTATTGGGATGAATTTTTTGCTCTTCTTTGAGTCCTATTTGACACTTATCACGTGAACCTACTTTGCAGATCGCCATAAAAACATCAAATCCATTGACTTTAAGGATTTCTGCAAAAATTTTTGACTCTGCTGCTAAACCAACACATGAAGCAATACCTATTTTTTTCGCACCAATGCGTCGTGCAAAGGCAAGTATCTCTTCAACACGTGTCAATTGTCCATAATATTTACCTTCAATATCAGCAGCAGCCAACGCAATTTGGCGGTCAATTCCCTCTTCTTTATAACACTCTAACGATTCTTCTAGCATGTTCTCATCTACATTTGTGGTTAAACAAAATTTAGGATAACGGCTATCATGTTTATGGCAATTCAGTGTTCCACATTCTGCACAACTGAGTTCTTTTTCATCTTCTTTCATCATTTAACCTTTAAAATTTATAATAATAATTATAACGTAAAAGAAAGACAAAAATTGACCGTTTCATGTTTAAATGTAAAGGTATTTGCCATAAAGGCTCAGGTAAACACCCAGCAATTCTTTAAGACCTTGACTTAAAAGCGCCTTCTCTTCTTCGTTAAAAAGAAAGTCTAAAAGCTTACCATGTAAAGATTCTCCAAAAGCGACTAAACGTTCCGGTGTGAAATTTTGAGCATCTTCTTTTCCCAAGATAAAAAAGAATGCAAGAGCACGGTTGAGTCCAGAAACATAGGCTAAAAGATTCTCATAGATGCTCTTTTCAACAGGTTCTAGTTGAGAGAGGAAAAGGTCTAAGGAGACACTTAGAAAGCCTTTCTTTTTAGGAAAGTTTCCATTGAGAAGTGTCATAAAAAGAGTTTTTTTCGCCTCTTGAAGTGGCTTTGGTATGACAGATTCAAACAGAGAATCCAATGCTTGAATACCCTCTTTAAAACTAGAAGGAACGTTCAATCCTTGTCGCAACATTAAGGAACCAATCTGTGCTTGTGTGAATTTAGTAGGCGAGTACACCTCTAAAACAGCGAGGTTTTCAATCAATAGTGCATAAAAAGTTCGCTCTTGCTCACTTTCACTTTTGGCTAAGTATTCGGTTAGGTAAAGGATCTCTTTTTTCATGACACTATTCTGCCAAAGAGGAACTGAAAAAGTGCTATAATGCCAACTCTTTTTAAGGAGCTTGTATGATTCACCTCTCTACTTTTTTTGCGATTTATGTCAAATTCTTTTTCATTATGACACCATTTTTTGTCACAACAATCTTTTTGTCAATGACCAAAGGGATTGATGAGAGCGATAAAAAACGTCTTGCAATTAAAGTGACTTTGGCTATTTCCATCACCTGTCTTATTATTCTTTTTTTCGGAAAATACATTTTTGAACTCTTTGGCATTACCCTTGATGCATTTCGTATTGGAGCAGGTGCCTTACTCTTTTTAACCGCTGTTGACCTAGTACAAAAAGACATCAATGCAGAGCCTACCTGCAAAGCCGATATCTTAAAACATGCCGTTGTGCCTTTGGCAATTCCTGTCACCGTAGGACCTGGAACCGTGGGTGCTTTAATGGTTATGGGAGCCGATATGGATGGATTTGAAGATCTTATCTTAGGCTCAAGCGCACTATTAGTGGCTATTTTTAGCATTGGATTGTTGCTGTACCTCTCAGGGCGTATTGAAAGGCTTATTGGGCGTACAGGACTCGTTGTTTTTAGTAAAGTAACAGGGCTCGTTCTCTCTGCACTTTCCGCTCAACTCATCTTTACAGGTATCAAAAACTTTTTACATTAATCTTTACATGTAAAACATATCAAATTATTCTGCCAACGATAGTTGGCAAGCTTCAAAACCAAATGTAACGTAGCCACTTGGCTACGTTATCAAATCAAAACAATCGCCCAATCTTACGAAAACCAATAAAATAAAGCACACTTCCAACGATAGTAACCCCTAAAAAGTATGGATAAAGCTCTAAAATGGGCGTACCTCTAAAGAAAATACTCTCCGTTCCTTCGATGTAATACCGCAGTGGCGAGATGAGTGAGAACTTCTGCAACAATGGATGCATCGCATAAATGGGTGTCCACGCCCCGCTGAGAAAAATGAGGGGTAACATGATGACGATGGCAAGTTGCGCCACCTGCATCACATCTTTAGCAATCGCTGCGATGAAAAGTCCAATGCCAGCTCCTGTAAAAGCGTAGAGAAAACTGAGCAGTAAAAAAGCGAAAAATGAGCCATTAATGGGGGTATTAAAAACGCCAAAGATGACAAATCCCACAGAGATGACAATGCCCACCATCACAATAATTACCTGCGAAAAAGACTTCGCTAAAATGATAATTTTTGCATTTACTGGCATCAAGAGCATAATATCCCATGTGCCCTCCTCTTTTTCTTTCACAAACACGACGGCGGTTAAAATAACCGATAAAAGGGTCGTGATGGAGAGCAGTTCGGTCAGCGCCATAAAGGTGTGGTTGTCTGCATTTTCATTGAAAAGTTTGTGCGTCACTAAATCCACAGGGAAAGTGCGCGCCGTAAAATTGATCGCGATATTTTGCAAGTAACTCAGCGCTGTAAAGGCTTGCGAAGCCGCTGTTGCATCGAGTAAAACATGCAGTGTTGTATGGTGGTTTTTACGAAAACTTTGCTCAAAGGCATCATCAAACACAAGCCCCACCATGATCTCTTTGTCAAACACCGCTTGAGAGAGTTTTTCTTGTGACTCAAATAAAACGGGCTCTAAAAACTCGGGAGCATGGAAGTAGCTCAAAAATTTCTGACTGAGCCCTCCTCCACTGGCATCGACATAACCCACTGCAATATTGCGGGGTTGAAGCTCAATGCCACTGCCTGCAATGTAAACCTCAAAACTAAAGGCATACAGGACAACAAAAACCAGTTGCCACGAGCGTATGAAGCTCAGTAACTCTTTTCCCACAACTGCCCAAAAGATCTTCATCGAAGCTCCTTTTTGAGTAAGAAACTACCAAGCGTGAGCATACAAAACGCGTAAAATGCCAAAATGACAATGTACATCACGGTTTTAGACGAAGCCAGCCCTTCTCCCACCAAAAAGACATCGTAAAGAATGTGGTTGTAATACATTACCGGAAAAATATGCGCTTCATAACGTGAGACACCAATCATTGAAGAGATCGGCATTAAAATTCCTGAATACAAAAAACCCGGAATGATCGTGACAATAACGGTTAAAACCACCGCTACAATTTGCGTGCTTGTCACGATAGAAATCAGCATGCCAATGGAAAGACTAATCATCAAATAAAGCTCAGAGGTCAACCAATAGAGTAAAAAACTGCCTCGAAATGGCACTTCAAACAGATACGTTGCCCAAAGAAACAGGATAAAAATATTGATGGAGTGTAGCAGAAAAACAGGAATAAGCTTGGCGGCAATAAATTCACCTTTTGAAAGAGGTGATGCGTAAAAGTTAAAAATAGTCCCTCGCTCTTTTTCTTTAACGATCAACAGGGCAGCTAAAATAGCAGGAGCGATGAGCAAAACAAGCCCAATAAGCCCAGGAACTATGGCATCTTCATCCCGCATCGCTTGGTTAAAAAGCGTTCTTTGGTTGATGCTAATGGTTGGAACACTTCCGCCTAAGCGCTCCAACATTTGACTGGCAGCATCT
>JAVHRG010000174.1:0-3055 GCA_036171535.1 Sulfurospirillum sp.
AGTTTTTTGGTTTTAAGCTCTAGCTTTTTAATCGCCAAATCTTGCAATGCAATCGACTCTTTGATATTTAGTTTTCCACCCGTTGGGATCTTTTGGGAAAGAGAAATCGCCTCATTTTGGGCGTCTTTATCTCTCGTGAGAGGCTCATTTAAAAAGATGTCGTTGACCCCAAGAGAGAGCATAGGGTTTTCCCAAATCTTGCTTATATCAACCTCTTTTTCAAGTGCTTGCACCTCAGCTTCGAGTGCCTTTAACTCATAGTTATGCTCATACGCTAAAGAGGTCAATTCGCTTTGCGCCAAAACGTAGCCCGAAAGGGCTACGAGCATTAAAATGACGCGTTTCATTAGAGGTTAACGCTTGATTTTAAGCGTTGTTTTTTGCCATCGCTTGTTTCAACAACAATGTTAAGCTGCCATGTACCGTTCATTGAGAAAGTAACATGTGCCATATAAGCACCATTGACGAACATCGCCTCAGAAGTTTGCTCCATTGCTGGCATTCCTGGCATCGCTGGCATTGCAGCGGTGACACTTACTTTCGCATCTTTGATCTCTTTGCCATTCTCTTTGACTTTGATGTTGATCATGTTCATGCCCTGAGAAAGTGGCTTCTCACTGCTATACTCCACTTCCAATGGACCCGCCATCCCCTTTTTAGACAAAGCATCTGCCGCAAAAGCAGCACTAAGGCTCAACGCCACCGCTAAAAATAGACCTAAAATCTTCTTCATCACGCACTCCTTGTAAAGTTATAAGGAAAGTATAGAGGGCGTGTGTGGAATATTTGTGGAGCGAGGGAGGGGAATTTTTATAATCCTTTTTAAGAGGCAATACGGGTACACCATTTTATAATACTAGGAAATTACCAAAGGCAACCGTAAAAAATGATTTGGAGAGTCACATGATTGAAAAAATATTAGATTTTAATGGAATTAATACCTGTGAAGAACTTTCACGGTATATAAGTACAGAATTAAAATTTGGTTATGTAATGGAACGATGTGGCTGGGATGCTTACAGTGATTTACTAATAAAATTGACAGCTAGAGAATTAAGCGATGGTTATGTTTATGATAAAGACGATGATTGGGGATGGAATGATTATGATGATTACCTTGATTATTTAGAAGGCGATAAAGTACTAGGACTTAAAAATGAAAAAGGTGTTAGAGATGATACCCGATTGATTTTTAAAAATTTTGGTCCATTTATGAGACGAAATCCTGAGCTTGCCAAAACGTTTTTAGAATTTACCACCTATGCTCTTTTTCCTGTTATCACGTATAAATACTATAAACCTGAAGAAGACAATAGTTTAAAAATAACCATTTGCATAGAAAACTAATACTCGAAATCGAGAAAAGCAGGTCATTCTAATCTTTACATGTAAAACCAAAAGTGGCTATCTCTAGCCACTTTCCTCTCACAACTTTAGCTTATGCAACGGCTGAGGCTCGCTCCACAAATAGCCTTGAAAGTAGTCGATATTTTGTTTTTGGCATGCTTCGTAAATGTCATAGTCTGAAACAAACTCCGCGACCGTTTGCATCCCCACTTTTTTCGCAAACGTGACGATGGCTTCTACCACGGCTCGGTGTGTGGCGTTTTTGTTGATGTTGCGAATGAGCGAACCGTCGATCTTGATGTAATCGGCTTGAAGCTTTACTAAATACTCAAAGTTTGAGTAACCCGTTCCAAAGTCATCGATGGCGATTTTCACACCGAGTCGTTTTAACGTTGTGAGAAATGCAAAAACTTCAGGCTGATTTTCGATGTTTTCGCTCTCGATTAACTCTACCGTCAAACGATTGGCGACTCTGTGAACATTCATTTTTTCGATGATAAAATTGGTTGTCTCTTGGTCTAAAATGTCACTCAGTGTGAGGTTGATGGAAAACTCTGCCTCTTTGTCCGCAAAGAACTCAAATGACTTTTGAACGACCACTTTAGTAATGCTGGTATATAGATGCGCTCTTTTGGCATGTTCTAAAAACTGATACGGCGCAATAACGCCTCCGTTGGTGCTTTTCATACGCACCAAGCACTCAAACTTTTTGACCTTACCCCCTTGAATACTCTGTGCATACACTTCAAAACGATCTTTCAGCAACGCTTGGCGAATCGCTTTTTGCCACTCCAAATCGGCCCTGGCACTGGTATGGGTTGGGCGGCACAACGTGACACTGGATGAGTCATAAACCACGATGTCCTTGCCGATGCGTTTGGCTTGTTTGATGGCAAATTCGGCATTGAGAAACAGATCAACATAGTCGATGGCTACACCCATGCGAATGGCAACGTATATCTTTTCTTCTTCGATGGTAAGCGGCGAATACCCAAAGTACCACATACATGAGTTAATCGCTTGTAAAAACGCTTCTTTGCCCACCTCTTTCCCCGCAAGTACGGCAAAATTGTCACCGCCCAAGTGGAAAACAACGGAATGAGGGAAGCGTTTTTGAAGCCTCCCAGAGATGATTTTCAAGATCTCATCGCCGATGGTATAACCAAACACATGGTTAAAATTCCAAAAGCCATTCACGTTTAAAAGGGCAAGTTTGTTGGCGTTGGAATGCTTCAAGGTATTGAGAAAACGCTGTCTATCGGGCAGTTCTGTTATGGGGCTAATGCGCCCGTATGTTAATTCGTATTTGATTTCTTTTTTCATAGTTCTATCTCTTTACATGTAAAAACGAGTTTATCGTTAAAATGGTGTTTTATAGTTGATGTAGCGTGTTAAAAGGAAGGTATTAGCAGCAACGCATGAGGCGTAAAACAAGCATAATTTTTCCATGTATTGAGGTACTATAAACGGTCATGGTCGAACTCCTTGTTGCAAAATTGCCAAAATCATAGCACAAACAACGTTTTATGTCAACTATATCTACCTTTTTAATAATGTATAATTTTGAGATGCAAAATTTTGAATATTCAGTACTTCAACAATAAATGGTTATACTTTGATAAACAAGGAATGTCATCGATGAAATGTAAAAATTTACTTTTAACGTTAGTGCTAACCGCAAGCTCTGTGTTCGCAACGGAGAATGTTC
>JAVHRG010000175.1:0-14799 GCA_036171535.1 Sulfurospirillum sp.
ATTTGGATACACTCTATAAAAGTATAGAAGAGCGATTAGCCAAAATTGAGACCGATATGAGTGTCACCGCTTTTGAGATTGCCAAAGAGGTGATTAAAAAAGAGGTCAGTGTATCCAGCTCTAAAATTGCAGCATCACTTTCAAAAGCATTACTGCAAGAGGTGAAAGATGCAATTAAGATTGAACTTAAAGTGAATCCAAAAGATTTAGAGGCTCTCAAAGAGCTTTATGCAGAAGATGAAAAGATTAAAGTAACCGCAGATGATGCAATAACACTGGGTGGTGTAGTCATCTTAAGCGATGTAGGTAATTTGGATGGCAATTTAGCAATGCGCTTAGAAAAAGTAAAATACCTATTACAAGAAAATTAAAAGTACTGGAAGCCATGAAACAATTACGAGAATGCTCTATTGAAGAATTAAATGAATATTGTGAGCAGATTAGGCAAAAAATTATTCAAACGGTTAGTAAAAATGGGGGACATCTTAGTAGTAATGTAGGTGCTGTTGAGCTTATTGTCGCAATGCACTATGTCTTTGATGTAAAAAACGATCCTTTCATTTTTGATGTCAGTCATCAAGCCTATACCCATAAATTGATTACAGATCGTTGGGATCGTTTTGATACACTTCGTGAGCTTGATGGTATCAGCGGCTACACAAGACCTGATGAATCACCTTACGACTATTTTGTTGCAGGGCATAGCTCAACTTCAATTTCGCTGGCAGTAGGTGCAGCAAAAGCAATAGCGCTTAAAGGTGAACAATACAAACGTGTACCCGTAGCATTAATTGGAGATGGGTCTTTGAGCGCAGGTATGGTTTATGAAGCACTCAATGAGTTAGGAGATCGTAGATACCCAGTTATCATTATTCTTAACGATAATAAAATGAGTATTTCAAAACCCATTGGCGCCATTAGTAAATTTTTATCCAGCGCCATGGCGGGTGATTTTTACCAAAAGATTAAAAAAACAACTGAACAGATTTTACAGTATTTACCAGAAAGTGCAACCTATATGGCAAAAAAGTTTGAAGAGAGTTTTAAATTGATTACGCCAGGTATTTTGTTTGAAGAACTCGGAATTGACTATATTGGACCCATTGATGGGCACAATTTAGAGAGTCTTATTCGCGCGATGCAATCGGCCAAAGGATTAAAAAAACCCGTCATTATTCATGCGCAAACACTTAAAGGGAAAGGCTACGAAATGGCCGAAGGGTACTATGAAAAATGGCATGGTGTAGGGCCTTTTGACGTAGCCAGTGGAGAAGCTCTCAAAAAAGGTGTGAGTAAAAATGCGACCACAATGTACTCAGAGGCACTTATGGCTTTAGCAAGACAACATGATAATGTTGTGGGAGTTACTGCTGCCATGCCAAGTGGAACAGGGCTAAGCCCGCTAATCCAAGCCTATCCTAATCGTTTTTGGGATGTAGCCATTGCAGAACAGCATGCCGTAACATCTATGTGTGCAATGGCAAAAGAGGGATTTAAACCTTACATTACTATTTACTCGACTTTTTTACAAAGAGCTTACGATCAAGTGATTCATGATGCTTCTATTTTAAATTTAAACGTTGTTTTTGCCATTGATAGAGCAGGTATTGTGGGTGAAGATGGTGAAACACACCAAGGTGCTTTTGATATCTCCTATTTGAGTGTTATTCCTCATATGACACTGATGGCGCCAAGAGATGAAAAAGCAATGCATGCAGCAATTCAATATTCATATAGACATCAAGGACCTTTGGCCATTCGTTACCCCAGAGGAAGCTTTTTATCGTGCGATGCATTTGAATCTCAACCTTTTGAATATGGCAAAGCCCAGCTTCTCAAAGAGGGAGAAAGTAAAATATTACTTTTAGGTTATGGTAGTGGTGTTGGTAAAGCTGTTGCTACATCAAAAATTTTATCTGAAAAAGGGTTTGATGCAGCCATTGTCGATTTACGCTTTGCAAAACCTTTGGATGAATCTTTGTTGATTTCATTAGCGCTTAAGTATGAAATATGGTATGTCTTTAGTGACAGTGCAAAAATTGGGGGCGTCGGCTCACTTTTACTCGCACTTAAAGAGAAATATACTTTACATGTAAAGATTAAAACATTTGAATACGAGGATGCTTTTATTACACATGGGGCAACGCATTTAGTTGAAGATAGATTGGGTATTACCATTGAACAATTAGCAGTAAAAATTTTGGACGAGGTAGAGTAATTAATAAAAAATATTAGTTAATTTATTTTCGGGAAAATTGATCTATAATATGGAATTATTCAAAAAAGATTATAAAGATAAAGGGGGAATAGAGTATGAATGATTTTATCAATCTTCTTAAAACCAAAGAGCTTAAAGCAACACCCCAAAGAATATCTGTTCTCAAAGAGTTAGATAAAAAGGCACACCCAACCATTGATGATCTCTATAATGCACTCAAAAAAGAGAACCCATCTATGTCTTTAGCGACAGTGTACAAAAACCTTGCAACGCTTAAAGAAAAAGGTGTGGTTATTGAGGTGAATACTGCTGAGGGGAAAATGCGTTATGATATCTATTCTAAGCCACATATTCATCTTGTTTGTCAGCAATGTGGTGCGATTGAAGATGTTGATTATGACCAAAGTTTATTTGAGTACCAAACCATACTAGAAGCTAACAAACACGTTAAAATTGATCGAATGGATATTATCGCAACAGTGCAAGAGTGTTCTGTTTGCAAAAAGTAGTTTGGAATAAAAAAGCCAAGAGAGAAAGTTCTCTCTTGGTAATATAGATTTAAAGTTTATCAGAGTTATGTGCTAGATAATCAGCAACACCTTCCGTGCTTGCAGTCATACCTTTATCGCCTTTTTGCCAACCTGCTGGGCATACTTCACCATATTCATTGGTAAAGAGCATTGTATCAATCATTCTTAACATCTCATCAATGTTTCTTCCAAGTGGTAAGTCATTGATAACAGCGTGTCTTACAGTACCATCTTTATCGATAAGAAAAGAACCACGTAATGCGACACTTCCATTTAATAGAACATCATAATCACGAGAGATTTGTTTGGTAATATCAGCAACCAAAGGGAATCTTACTTGACCAATTCCACCTTGATTAATAGGGGTGTTTTTCCATGCAAAGTGTGAAAATTGTGAATCGATAGATGCTCCAATGACATTTATACCACGGTTTTTAAACTCTTCTAATCTTTTATCAAATGCAATGATTTCAGAAGGGCATACAAATGTAAAATCAAGTGGATAGAAGAAAAGAACGGTACCTTTTGGTCCAAAGTTTTCATAGAGATTAAAATTATCGACAATTTGATTGTCACCCAAAACAGCAGTTGCAGTAAAGTCAGGAGCTTTATTAGTTACTAACATAATTATCCTTTTATTGAGAATTTTTATTGATACAGAAATTATACAATTAAATAGAAAAAAATATTTTAATTAATAAGACTAATTTTACCCAGTAAGCTTTTATCCAAATTAAGTTCTGAATTCTCCTAGCTTATGATTAAGATTTTCTGTCATTTTACTTAGATGTTCAGCGGCACCTGCAATTTCTTCAACACTGCGGCTATTTTCCATTGAAATTTTGTTAATTTCTCCTATCTTATTAATCATAATTTCAATTTTATCTCCTGTCTGAAGATAGCTATTAACAGTATTTCCTGTAATTTTGGTAACTTCATTAATAATTACAAAACTCTCTTGAAGGCTATTATCAACTTTTTGAGCGGTAATGGCTAATTCTTCTATTCTTTGTGAATTATGACTCATTTGTTCACTGGAATTAACGATAGATTGTACAATAACATTAATCGTTGCATTGATTTCTACAAGGCTTTTTTGAGTACGTTCCGCAAGCTTACGTACTTCATCGGCGACAACTGCAAACCCACGCCCATGTTCGCCCGCACGTGCCGCTTCAATGGCAGCATTGAGCGCTAAAAGATTTGTTTGATCTGCAATATCACTAATGACTGTTAAAACGCTCTTAACCTGCTCAGCATCAGTACTCAATTGATTAAGTTTTTGTGCAAGTTCAATCTCTGTTACGGAGCTTTTTTGTATCTCTTCTGTCAGTGCAATAACAGCGATACTGGCTGTTTTAAGTGCACTATTGGCTTTTGTCATATCATCTTTGTTGTTTTTAGCTTGATCAATAGAAATAGTCATATCTTCACGTACTTGATTGGCTTGGTTTGTTGTATCCAAAACAATAGTCGTTGATTTTTCAACAAGTTTTTCAACTTGTAATGAAGTTGTGGACAGTTCATGCGAAATGGAAGAATTTTCATTAGAGAGTGATTTTGCATTGCAAATAAGAATACGTACTTTTTCAATAAAATGATTAATTTGTTTACTTGCCTGCGCTATCTCATCATTCCCTTTAATTTCTAAATGGCGTGTAAGGTCACCATCACCACTGGAAAGATCTTTGGCTTTTTCAATGAGATTATTCAGTGGTTTTGTAATAATTTGATTAATAAGTGTCCAGATAATAACCACAATAATAAGAGTCATAATTAAAGAAGTGATAATAAGATTGTTTCTTAGTTTATCATTAGCAGCTTGAAAATCTTTTTCATTAGCTTTAGCAACCAATATCCAATTCCACTTATCAAAGGTTTGAAAACTGACAATTTTTGCTTCATTATCTTCTTGAATGTGGAGCATCCCTTGTTTTTGCACTAGGATTTGCTTATCAAGTTCAGAAGCAATTTTAGAACTATTTACATTTGGATGCACATCATATGATTCACTTTTGGTATTGATTGCATAAAAATAGCCATTTTCTCCAATTTTCATACCATTGATTTGTTGCTTTAATGCTTTAAGTCCTTCGGTAAAATTGTAGCCAATAAATAAAATTCCTACGATTGTGTCATTTTCAACAATGGGGGCATAAACGGTGATATAATTTTGACCAAAAAGCCTTGCACTTCCAATGTATTTTTGTTTTTTCATGATAGGTTCATATGCCGGGCTTGTTTTACCTAACATTGTTCCCATAGCACGTGATCCATCTTCCTTTTTTAAGGAAGTAGAAACACGAACAAAATCATCACCATTAAAAGCAAAAATGGTCGCAACAGCACCTGTGAGATTCGTAAATGCATCTACTTTGAGAAAGTTATTGTTTAATGTATACTCATTAGCTGTAAGTAAAGGTGTCTCAACACCATTCACTTTAATTCTTTCACTTGAGTTTATATGAAAATTGCTAAATTCTGATCCAAAAACAGTAAAAAGTTTAATAGCTGTATCTTCAAGAGCACTATTATAAACTTTTACTGTCTGCTCTAATCCCATAAGGTTTGCAGCAATTTTTTGTTCCGTTTCTTGCTTAATATAACTGCTCAGATAAAAATTGATATAGAAGATAAAAGCAAAAATTGCAAAGGAAACGATCAAAACTTGTAAAATTGTTACTTTTTTAGCTAATGAATTCACTTATGTCTCCATAGATAATTTATATTTTGATATATAGTATGAAAAAAAGCCTTTGGAAAAGTTAAATAAGAAACAAAAAGGTTAAATATTTATTTACCTTTTTTTGAAAATGAAGTATTAACAATAGATTAAATATTATAGTATAGAATACTAAAATAAATGATAGTTTTAAGCGATTTATGGAAAGAAAATTAACTATTTATTTAAAATTTCTTTCTGTCAAGAATCTTTTTATTGTAAGCTATTTTCATGCTACGAACTTAATGTAAGATTTCCCTGATAAAAGATTTTTAGATGAGACGTCTTGGTTGAAAAGAAGGTTCCGGTTTGAACTGGCTAAATTAAACCGTTTGTTAGTTTTTAACTAGTAATTTGGGTTTAATATTAATTTTAATTTAGTTTGGATATAGTTTTTCGTTAGTATAAAATACCAATTGAGGAGAGATTATGGCAGTAAAAATTACTGATATTTGTATTGCATGTGGTGCCTGTATTGATGAGTGCCCAGTAGAAGCAATTGTAGACGATAGTGATAACCCAACAGGTGCAGATATCTATTATGTCTATGCTGACAAATGTGTTGAATGTGTAGGTCATCATGATGCTCCAGCATGTGCTGAAGCTTGCCCAACAGAAGGTTGTATTGTATGGGATGCTCCATATGCTGGACAACCAAGTCGCGATGAAATAGGCGCAGACATGAGAAAAGGTACAACACCTTGTGCTGAATAATAACTACAAAGAGGGGTAACCCTCTTTGTTCTTTATATCTAAAAATAGTGTTTAATTGATATTAAAAAAAAATTCTGCTATACTCCCACGTTCTAATTCCCTACAAAGTTATGAAATTCAATTATATATAGGAGAGGACTGTGGAAAACACATTATCCATTATTAAACCAGATGCAGTAGCAAAAAATGTTATTGGTAAAATTGTTGACAGATTTGAATCAAATGGGTTAAAAATTGCAGCAATGAAAAAAGTACAGCTCAGTCAAGCTGATGCTGAGGCTTTTTATGCAGTTCATGCAAGTAGACCATTTTTTGGCGATCTTGTTAAATTTATGATTAGTGGGCCAGTTGTAGTTATGGTTTTAGAAGGTGAAAATGCCGTTCTTAAAAATCGTGACCTCATGGGTGCTACTAATCCTAAAGAAGCAGCAAAAGGTACTATTAGAGCTGATTTTGCTGATAGTATTGATGCAAATGCAGTTCATGGTAGCGATAGCTTAGAGAATGCAAAAATTGAAATTGATTTCTTTTTTGCTAGAAGAGAAATTCTTTAATTCAAATGAAGATTGAATTCAAAAAAATTCCCACAACTGGGATTCATTTTGAAACTTCGTTGGATGAAATTAGATTTTGTGGTGAAGTGTTAAAAACAGGCAAAACAATGGTGAAATGCACAGGTCAATTAGAAGGAACACTTCCTCATCTGTGTGACCGATGTGGTGCCCATTTTGAATTAGCGGTTAATGAGCGTGTTGAAGTCTTTGCACAAGAAGGTCTTTATGAAGACCAAGAAGGTGAAGAGCTTTTAAATATAATAGAATTTTTTGATGGTTCGATTGATGTTGATACAATACTTCAAAGTGAAATTGAAGCCTTCAAAAGCGATTACCACTATTGTGGACAATGTGAACAACTAAAAGGAGAATAAAATGGCTGTACCTAAGAGAAGAGTGAGTAAAACCAGAGGCGCAAAAAGAAGAACACACTATAAAGTAACCCTTCCTATGCCAGTTAAAGATACTGATGGAACATGGAAAATGCCTCATAGAGTGAACAAAACAACAGGCGAATATAAAAACTAAATGCTAACCATAGCAATTGATGCGATGGGCGGTGACTTCGGTCCCGCCCCTATTGTTGAAGGTACGCTTCAGGCGCTTAAAGAGCGTCAATTTAAAGCACTGCTTGTCGGGG
Organism: Sulfurospirillum sp.; assembly: GCA_036171535.1. Lineage (GTDB taxonomy): Bacteria > Campylobacterota > Campylobacteria > Campylobacterales > Sulfurospirillaceae > Sulfurospirillum. The sequence goes on from JAVHRG010000175.1 coordinate 7,379, forward strand.
ACATTAATGTTCTCAAACCTCTTATCCCTCAAGAATATTTAGCTAGAATCTCTTTTGTGGAAGCATCAGATATTTTAGATATGCATGAAGCAGCTACGAATGCCCTCAAGCGCAAAGAAACATCCATTTATAAAGCGGTTGATCTTGTTAAAGACAAAGTAGCAGATGCTGTTGTTTCAATGGGTCATAGTGGGGCAACGATGAGTTTGGCAACGCTTCGTATTGGAAGACTTAAAGGTGTCTTACGCCCTGCAATTGCTACTATTATGCCAACTGCAGTACCCGGTAAGCTTAGTTTTGTATTGGATGTTGGTGCCAATGTAGACTGTAAAGCAGAGCATTTAGTACAATTTGCTATTATGGGTGAAACATATGCCAAAGATGTTCTCAAAATTGCTAAACCAAAAGTGGGATTACTCTCTAATGGTGAAGAAGAGAGCAAAGGCAATGAGACAACGAAAGAGGCATTCGCAATACTTAAAAAACTTGAGAGTTTTGTAGGCAACGTTGAAGGCAATAATGTTTTTGATGGTTCTGTCGATGTCATTGTATGTGATGGTTTTGTTGGAAATATTTTGCTTAAAGCCAGTGAAGGTGTAGCAGATTCCATTACTAAAATTATCAAACAAAATGTACGCCGCTCACCATTAGCAATTGCTGGAGCGGTACTTATGCGTAAAGTTTTTAAAGTGCTAAAAAAACAAGTCGATTATGCAGAGTACGGTGGTGCGCCACTCATTGGGATTAATGGTTGTGCTATTATCGGCCATGGTAAGAGTAATGCAAAAGCAGTTAAAAATGCTATTTACCAAGCGATTAATTTCTCAAGCTCAAATATCAATACGGATATTGAGCAAAAACTAGTGCTATTAGAACAATAAAGGATTAATGTGTATGCATCTTTAAAATCTATTGGAGGCTATGCCCCTTCTCGTATTCTAAGTAATTTGGATCTTGAGAAGATGGTTGAGACTAGTGATGAATGGATTGAGAAGCGTACAGGCATTAAAGAAAGACGTATTGCCTCAGCGGAGGAAGCAACGAGTGATCTAGGAGTGAAAGCGGCTGAAAAAGCCATTGAACGCGCAGGAATAAGTAAAGAAGAGATTGATCTGATCATCTGTGCAACCCTTTCGCCTGATTATTTTTGTATGCCTTCTACGGCATGTGTTATTGCCGGGAAATTGGGTATCAATGATGTAATGGCATTTGATATTAGCGCTGCATGCAGCGGATTTGTTTATATGCTCTCTATGGCAAAAGCCTTTATTGAGTCAGGTGCTAAAAAAAATATCCTTTTAATTGGTGCTGAAAAAATTAGTGGCTTAGTTGATTATACCGATAGAGGCACGTGCATTCTTTTTGGTGATGGTGCAGGTGCTGCCATTATTGGTGCAACCGAGGATAAAAACGAAGCCATTTTAGATATTCATGCTTCAGCGGATGGTCGTTATGGCGATCTTTTAATTACTCCAGGGTGTGGCTCAAAATATCCATGTTCCCAAGAAACACTGGATAATAAACTGAATTATATCAAAATGCAAGGCAATGATGTTTATAAAGTAGCGGTTAAAACACTCACAAATGATGTGATTGATATTTTAGAAAAAAATAACATTACCGCTGCACAGATTGATCATTTTATACCCCATCAAGCCAATATGAGAATCATTGAGGCCGTACGTGCAAAGCTTGATTTCCCGATTGAAAAAACGATCTTGACGGTTGCAAAATACGGCAATACATCGGCAGCCTCAATCCCAATGGCAATTAATGACGCCTATGAAGAGGGACGCATCAAGAAAGGTGATTTGATGCTTTTAGATACTTTTGGTGGCGGCTTTACGTGGGCAAGTGGTCTTGTAAGGTTTGGTGGTAACTAATAGTTTTTGATACCTTCTTAAAGGTTAGTAATTATGGAAGTCTTACACGCATTAAAATCTGAAATTTCAAAGGTGATTGTTGGCCATTCTAAGCTGATTGATTCACTGATTATTGCACTCCTCTGCGAAGGGCACGTCCTTGTTGAAGGCGTTCCTGGACTCGCTAAAACAACGACGATCAATACCCTAGCGAAAGCATTAGGGCTCTTATTTGGAAGAGTCCAATTTACTCCTGATCTTCTTCCGAGCGATATCATAGGTGCCGAAATTTACAATCCCAAAAGCGGTGAATTTGTGGTTAAAAAAGGACCTGTTTTTACTAATCTTCTCTTAGCTGATGAGATTAACCGTGCCCCTGCAAAAGTACAATCCGCTCTTTTAGAGGCGATGCAAGAGTACCAAGTTACCATTGGAGATCAAAGCCTTAAACTTCCGCGCCCTTTCTTTGTTTTAGCCACCCAAAATCCTATCGAATCAACGGGAACATATGGTTTACCTGAAGCGCAACTGGATCGTTTTATGATGAAGTTGTTGGTGGGTTACAATACCAAAGAAGAAGAGATACTCATGGCACATAATGTGGCACTTGGAATACAACAGTCTATCGCAGCAGTCTTAGATAATGAGGCACTTCTGGCACTTCAAAATCAACTCAAATCAATTCACATTGATCCACAGATAGAAAACTATATTGCCGATATTATTTTTGCTTCACGTGAGCCAAAAACGTATGGATTAGTCAAACTTGAAAATTTCATTCGTTTTGGAGCAAGCCCTCGTGCAACGATTGATTTGCATAAAGCTGCAAGGGCACATGCACTGCTTTTAGGCAGAGATTTTGTGACACCTGTTGATGTGGCAAGTGTGAGTAAAGAAGTCATGCGTCATCGCATTATTTTAAGTTACGAAGCAGAAGCACAAGGTGTCAGTACTGATACGATAATTGATACACTGATAGAGACTATTCCTCTTCCTTAATCCGTGCAAACACTCAGCTATAACTCCATTATTGCGCGCAGCAAAAAGCATCTCTTTGGTGAGATGGTTGGTTCTAACCCTTCCTACAAAGAGGGCGACGGATACGATTTTTCGCAGATTCGCCCTTACATGTACGGTGATAATGTCAAACGTATTGATTGGAAACAAAGTGCCAAAATAGGGCAGATTCAACTTCGTAGTTTTTTCGAAGAAAAAGAGATTAATGTTTATGTGTTAGGCTTAATGAGTGGCAGTATGCATTTTGGCATTGATCGCATGAAACAAGAGGTGATGGCGGAAGTGGTTGCACTTTTGGGGTTTAGTGCGATTAAAAATAGTGACTTCTTCTCTTTGGCACTTTTATCAGATCAACTGCTGTACGAGAGTTTACTCTCAAAAAAAGAGGCAATGGTCAGAGAAGCGACGTATAAAATTCTTCACAGTCCTGTGATTTCACAGCACCTTAACTGGAATTTTATTCAAAATTACGCGCTCCATAGAATTAAAAAATCTTCTTTACTTTTTATTCTTAGTGATTTTTTTGAACTGCCGACTTTGGATGCAATAGCCAAAAAACATTCGGTGGTAGTCATCAAAATACGGGACCATTTTGAAGAAAAACCTAGTGCTTTAGGTTCACTTTACATTAAAGATCCGACAAGTTTACGTGAAGAAAAAGTGATCCTTGATGCGGGGATGGTAAAAGCGTATATCGTGCGACAAGAACGATTTGATCAACAATTGCAGAGCTATTTTAAAAAACAAGGTATTGTACAGATTAGTCTGTATACAAATGAAGACCCTTACATTAAGCTTTCATCCGCTTTAAGGGAGATGTGATGGAAGCACTCAAAGATATTAAAGGCTTAGTTGCCATTCCTGATTTTTCATGGATGATATTGTTAATCATCATACTGTGTATCGTTGGGCTTTTGGGTTGGTTTTTTTGGAAAGTGGTGTTTCCTAAAAAAGTACAGACGCCCAAAGAAGAAGCTTTATCACGTTTGCAAACGCTTAGTATGGAAGATGCTAAGGAGTGTGCGTATGCATTGAGTCAATGGGGGATTTTAATCGTTGATGATGCCAATAAAGAACAGTTTGTAATCTTGCAAGAAAAGCTTTACCGTTATAAATATCGAGCTTGCGATACACCTCTTAGTCTAGAAGAAAAACTGTTGTGGCAACAGTTTTTAGGGGTGAATCATGCTAACGTTTGAGTATCCTTATCTTCTGATGGGATTTTTCATTTTTATCCTTTGTGCCTTTACATGTAAAGAAAAACACAGCACCCTTTATATACCTCATCTGCTCTCCATGCCTTTACATGTAAAGACGCATCATTTACAAACGATCCTTAAATGGTTGGGCGTAAGTATGCTTTTTACAGCGCTTGCTTCACCTGTTATTCAAAGTAAGGAGGAACAATTACGTCTTTCACACTCAATTCTACTTCTATTGGATGTGAGTGAATCTATGCATAAAGAGTTGTTTGATCGTACTACGATGAAGAGCAAATTTGTTCTTTCAAAAGAGTTGGCAGCAGCATTTATTGAAAAGCGAAAGATGGATAACATTGGTGTTATTGTCTTTGGTGATTTTGCGTATGTTGCAACACCTTTGACGTATGATTATGAGAGTGCCTCCATGATCGTACAAAACCTCGAAGAAGGGGTTGCTGGGAATAAAACGGCTATGTATGATGCCCTTTTTTTAGCGACAAGATTACTTCAAAATAACAGTGCAAAAGAGAAAGTTGTCGTCTTACTCACAGACGGATTTAATACGACAGGCAATATTCCTCTTGATGCTGCCCTAAGAGCACTTGAAAGTGAAAAAATCAAAGTGTATGCCATTGGAATCGGACGAGAAGGTGAGTTTGATGAGGGTGTTTTGAACGTGTTTGCACAGAAAAGTGGTGGCGCTTTCTTCAAAGCCAATAATGCCAAAACCCTTGAAGAGATTTACATTAAAATCGATGCGATGGAGCAGAGTTTGCAAAATTCCTCAGGGGAATACCACTATCAGTATCTTTACATGTATCCCCTTTTGGTAGCTTTTTTAGCGCTTTTGGGCTACGGAAAACTTGCATTTAGGCAGAATGTATGCAATTAGAATCACCTTTATTTTTACTTCTTTTGCCACTGTTAGTGCTTTGGTGGAAAATGCTTCACAGCCAACAAGAGCATTCACTCTTTTCCCAAGAAATTCTTGAAAAGCTATTGGTCGAAAAGAAGAGTGCCTCTAGGCAACCTAAATTGTTTTTGGCAGCCCTTATTTTGATAGTGCTTGCCCTTGCTCGTCCCACATTACATGTAAACAAAGAAGCAGCCCTTCAAATGCACGCAGTAAGTACTTTAGCCATTGCAATTGATGTTTCACATTCGATGTTAGCGCGTGATGTTTATCCCTCTCGCTTGGGCTTTGCCAAGGTTGCTGTTCAGAAGATTTTTGAGAAGCTTGATGGTTTTAAATTTGCACTTCTTGCCTTTTCAAATGATGGCTTTTTAGTTGCTCCCACGAGTGAAGATAGAGCAAGTTTGAGTTTTTTACTGAAGTATCTCAATACCGAAACACTCAGCAGTGAAGGCAGTTCCATCCCTTCAGCAATCACTGCTGCAAAAAAAATATTTGTACCCTTAAAAGAGGCTAGTAAAGAGCTTTTGATCATTACCGATGGTGCGGATGGCGATAAAATTGAAGAGGCGATTGAGCTTGCTAGAAAAGAGCAGATACGTGTCTACCTTCTGTTGGTTGGTACAACGCAGGGGGCTATGATTTACATGGATAAAGGCGAAGCACTCAAGGATCAAAAAGGAAATATTGTCATTACCAAGCGAGCGGACAGTATGAAAGAATTGGCGCTTAAAACAGGGGGCGCTTACATCACAACCAGTGGCGATCTGAGTGAAATACCATGGCTGTCTGAGCAAATTGCACTGAAAGCTTCCAAACAAAGTGTGCAAAAAGAGCAACCTTACGAAGTCGTTGAATTTTTTTACTATCTTTTAGGGATGGCGTTAATAGTACTTTTTTTTGCATTTCACTCTTTACATGTAAAGCGTTTAACGCCTCTTCTCGTACTATTGTTTGGTATCTCTCCTGCACACAGTGGCATTTTGGATTGGTGGGAAATTGAACAAGCCAAAAATGCTTATGAAAAAGGCTCTTACGATGAGTCTGCTCGTTTGTATGAACATATTGTAGCTTCGAAACAGAGTGATGCTTCTGCTTACAATCTTGCAAATGCACTCTATAAAGCGAAACAGTATGAGAGAGCACTGCGTCTTTATGAAGGGATTCAAGACGAAACACTGCAACGCCAAGTATTGCACAACAAAGGAAATACCTTAGCCCAATTGGGACAAATTGATAATGCAATTAAAACCTATGAGAAAGCATTAAGTATGGGCGAAGATGAAGATACACGTTATAATTTAGAGCACCTAAAACAACAGAAAGATCAAAAATCTAAAGAACAGAATCAGTCAAAAGAGTCACCACAAAACGAAAAACAAGAGTCTCAAGATGAGAAGCAAAACAGTGAAAAAAACAAAGAGGAGAAGGCTCAAACAAAGCCTTCTCCTCAAGAAAAAACTTCGCCCAAACCTATGGAAGAGCAAGAGGCTAAGAAATGGGAACGAGCGTTGATGCATAAAGAACCCGCAACAAAGCCAATGATACTTTATAAAAGCGATAAAACGGAGAGAAACAATGCGATTACGTGGTAGTTTAGGACTGCTTTTTATCTTAACATTTGACCTTTTTGGCGCGCGTGCTTTTTTACTACAATCTTCCATTGAGCAAGGGGAAAGTGCGACATTGATTTTAAGCGCTAAGGGTGAGAGTATTAAATTTCCTACGATCGATCAGATTGAAGGTTTTACAATCATTTCACGCCAAAGTCGCCAAAGTATTGAGCTGAATAATGGAACGGTTACGAAACAGCTTGAGCACTACTTAACATTTTATCCCGATCGCAATGTCTCCATTCCTGCGTATGAGGTTATCGTAGATGGTAAAAAAGAGCTGACAGAGCCACTCCATTTACAGTTTACACAAAACGTTGCTACAAGCTCGCGCAAAGAGCCTTTTTCTTTTGAAATGAAAGTTTCCAATACAGCACCTATGCTCCATGAAGGGGTTAAACTCTCTTTTATTTTCAAACGCAATAAAAATGAAAATTTGGTCGATATGCGCTTTTTAAAGCCGACATTGGAAGGATTTTGGGTTAAAGAGGTGGGTAAAGACAATCCCCATGTTGAAGGTGATGATGTTGTGCATACGGTTCAATATATGATTTATCCGCAAAAAAGTGGAGAACTTCACATTGTGCCAGCAAAAATTGAGGTTGCACGCCAAGTAGCTTCACGCGAGATGTTTATCAATCAAATACAGTGGAAGAGCATTAGTTCCAACGATCTTACATTACATGTAAAACCTCTGGATGGTGTGGATCTTTTAGGTGAATTTGCGATGGATTTACAAATCGACAAAGAAGAAATTGCCTCTAATGAAGCGCTAAATGTGGTCATAAAGATTACAGGCGAGGGCAATTTTGAT
>JAVHRG010000176.1:0-2995 GCA_036171535.1 Sulfurospirillum sp.
CAAAACTATTCATTGATCTAAAGATGGCTAAAGTTGCTCTTGAATCCAAAGTGCTTCAAACAACAGATGAAAAAAACGTACTTGCTCGCCAATTAGAAATTGTTTTAAATGCTATTCCTGACCTTATATGGCTTAAAAATCCTAATGGTATCTATCTTATGTGTAATAAAGCATTTGAGCGTTTTTATGGTGCAAAAGAAGAAGATATTGTCGGTAAAAGTGATTATGATTTTGTGGACTATCAGCAAGCAGATTTTTTTAGAACGCATGATATTATCGCAATGGATGCGCATCAATCTGTACGCAACGAAGAGGAACTGTGTTTTAAAGAAGATGACTATAATGGTTTTTTTGAGACGATTAAAACACCTATCTATGATCAAAACAGTGAGCTCATAGGTATACTTGGCATCTCACGGGATATTACCGTGCGTAAAGAAAACGAAGAAAAAATCCAAAAACTTGAGTATTTTGACCCTCTTACCTCATTGCCGAATAAACTTCAACTGCGACTGCGCCTTGAGCATGATCTTACTATCGCGCAAAAACAAAATGAAAAGCTAGCGGTTTTGTTTATTGACTTTGACCATTTTAAAAATATCAATGACACGCTAGGGCATGACGTTGGCGATAAATTGTTAGTCAAAGTTTCTACTCGCCTTAAAACACTTTTGCGTCAAGTGGATACGCTTTCACGTCAAGGGGGCGACGAGTTTGTGGTTGTCTTACCCAGTGCAAGTGTGGATGACACAGTACATATGGCAAAACGACTTTTGCAAGCCATTGAACAGCCGATTAAGATTGCTGATAATGAGCTTATTACCACTGCTTCGATTGGTATTGCCCTTTACCCTGATGATGGAACAGACATTGATACCCTTTTTAAATGTGCGGATGCGGCAATGTATTTGGCAAAACAAAATGGCAGGAACAGTTATCGTTTCTTTACCTCCGAGATTCAAAGCCGTTCAGCTCGCATTTTAAGCTTAGAAAATGCGCTGCGCTATGCCCAAGTTAGAGGAGAACTGAGTCTACATTATCAGCCCCAAGTTTCACTTTGCGATGGTAAAATCGTAGGAGTGGAAGCCCTGCTTCGTTGGCATCATCCAGAGTTTGGCATGATTTCACCTTGTGAATTTATTCCTATTGCCGAAGAGAGTGGTCAGATATTGCAGATTGGCGAATGGGTGATGCGTACGGCGGCATCTCGTATGAAAGAGTGGATCGATATGGGCTTCCCAGCGATGAGTGTTGCGGTCAATCTCTCCGCTGTTCAATTTCATCATGCACATCTTTCACAACTTGTGAGTTCTATCCTTGATGAGGTCAATCTTCCAGCATGTTATTTTGAGATTGAATTGACAGAGAGTGTAACAGCACAAAATCCTATTCATGCGGTTGAGACGATGAATGAGCTTACTGCAAAAGGAATCCGTCTTTCTATCGATGATTTTGGTACGGGGTATTCATCTCTGAGTTATTTGAAACGTTTTAAAGTCTATAAACTCAAAATTGATCAGTCCTTTATTCGCGATATTAATGTTGATCCAGAAGATCGTGAGATCGTTAAAACAATCATTATGCTTGGAAAAAGTTTAGGAGTGAAAATCATTGCTGAGGGTGTAGAAACGAAAGAGCAGTTAGACTTTTTAAAAGAAAATGGATGCGATGAAGCTCAAGGGTATTACTTTAGTAAACCCTTAAATATCACCGATCTTGAAACGTTGTTGAAACAACCCGAAATTATTTTGCGTAAGAACAACAATAGTCCGCAATAGATTTTACATGTAACGTAAAATTTGAGTTTGCAGGCACTTCAAATGTTGCTTGGCCGTGAATGATTAAAGGCTCTTTTTGGTTAGGAAGTTCAACACTCAGTTCGCCACTTAAAAATTCCATAACTTCAGCAGCGCCTGTGTTAAAAGTGTAGTCACCTACTTGCATACAGCCAAGGGTTTTGGTCGTACCGTCTTCAAATTTTACAGTATAACTAACGACTTTACCATCAAAATAGACATTTGCTTTTTTGACGACAGTCACATTTTTAAATTCCATTGTTTTCCTTTCGTGGGTTAAGTGAGATATCCTAATTATAATAACTTTTGGCTTGTAATTTCTTTTTCATTCTGTTTCTATATAATGTTACATCTAAAAACTTTGGAGTGTGCTTGATGATGAAAATAGCCGAGTTAATTAGTGGATATGAAAAATTTAAAGATACCAAATTTAAAAAGTATGAAAATAAATTTTTGGATCTTGTAAAAAATGGTCAAAACCCTAAGGTTTTATTTATTGCGTGTAGTGATTCCAGAGTGGATCCCTCGTTGATTACACTCTCCTCACCCGGTGATCTTTTTGTGCTTCGAAACATTGGCAATTTCGTTCCTCCTTTTGCGCCCGATAATGACTTTCATGCAACAGCAGCCGGTATTGAGTATGCTGTTTCCGTTTTGGGTGTTACGGACATTGTCGTGTGTGGTCATTCGCATTGTGGTGCGATAGAGACGATGTATACCAACATTACCGACATTAATTTGGTGCATGTTAAAAAGTGGCTAGAGCTAGGATTGGATGCTAAAAATTATGTGACACAAAAATTGAGTAAAGATGTCAGCCATGCTAAAAGGCTTGAATTAACCGAAAAAATTTCACTGCTTTTCCAATCGAAAAATCTTTTAACCTACCCTGATGTAGAACGTCGTGTTCATGCGGGTGAGCTTTTCATTCGTTCATGGTACTACCATCTAGAAACGGGAGACTTAGAGTATTTTAATACTGAATCAGGTGAGTTTGAACCCATGATCGGAAGTGAAAATTGATCCGTTGGATTTGGCTTTTTATTCCACTTCTCCTTTCTGCCTTAGAATTTAAAGTAGCAACCTATAATGTTGAAAATCTTTTCGATGCTCAAAATGACGGTAACGAGTATGAAGAGTACAAACCCAATAACAAACACGGTTGGACTGAGGCGATGTTGCAGATTAAGATTGCTAAT
>JAVHRG010000177.1:0-44335 GCA_036171535.1 Sulfurospirillum sp.
ATTGTAAGGTACTGTTAAACGCCCCACTCTCTTCTATTAAGACCGCTTCTTTTTTTTCTAATGCAAATATTCTTTTATCACTCCCTTTGGCAACGACCACAGGACGACCTTTTAAAAAAGGATAACGCGTGCGTTCTGCCGATACAAAATAACAATCTAAATCCATATGTAGTTTCAAGGTTTCTCTTTACATGTAAGCTTTTATTTCAAAGTGTAATATTTAATCAAGAGGTGTCAAAAATAAGTGATAATATGTCAACTAAACGATGAAGGACGATTGAATGGAACTTGGGCGTGTTATTGATAATCTCAAAGATGTGTTAAGTTATGAGCTTGGCAATAAAAGGGTTTATGATAAAGATGTTGCACAAGCTCTTGGCATATCCAAAGAGAGCTTATCCCATTTAAAAAAGCGCAACAGTGTTCCTTATGAAGCTATTGTCTATTTTTGTGCCAAAAGAAGCTTATCGATTAATTGGATTTTGTTTGACCAGGTGCCAAAGTCTTTGGAAGAAAAAACAGAAAAATTTGCCCGTATCAAATACTTCAAAGAACTTCACACCAGTGCAGGCGGTGGGGCGTGGAATGATGAAGAGGGGTTTGAGTACATGTACATCGATTACGAGGGATTAAATACACTTTTACACTTAAAAGAAGAATATCTTCACGCCATTAATGTGATTGGTGATTCTATGGAACCGACTTTGAGAGATAAAGAGATTGTGATATGTGATGTTACATGTAAGGAAATTATCGATGGAAATATCTACATTATCAATACTCCAAACAGTGGCTTGCTTATCAAACGCCTTACATGTAGAGATGAAAAGCTCTCTATCATGAGCGATAATCCACAATATCTTGATGAAGTCGTCAATATCTGCCATGAGAACATTCATGTCTTGGGTCGTGTCCTTGGCGCATTGGCGGAGATGTAAAATGCAAATACGCCCTATTCTTATCCGCTTAGAATATGATAAGACACTGTGTACCAAAAGAAGTTATGGAAAATACCTCTTTTTCATCATTGCTTTTATGGGAATTATAGTGTTTTACATGTAAAGAAAAATAAGCGCAATCAAGTACGCGATTGATGTGGATTTGTAAAATAGTATCAAGATAGATTTAGCTATTGAACTAAATATTTTATTTAGCTAAGATACTGTTTAGTAAAACAACTAAAGGCATACTATGAGAATCAATGCAGGTGGACTATCTGAATTAATGGTGGGTCGCCATAACGAAGTGACTACGCTAAAAGCGTACATCCAAATGGGGCAACACTGTGCGATTGTAGGACCAAGAAGATACGGTAAAACCACACTGGTCAATACAGTTTTGTCTGATTTAAACAAAGAGTATCTTGTGATTACGCTTGATGTGTTTAATGCATCAAGCATCAGAGAACTTTGTATGCTCTATATTGATGCAGTCTATGAAAGCCATGGTGTATCACATTTTATCAAACACACCAAAGAAGCCCTTTTGGATATTGCTTCTCGTTTTTCACTGGAACTTCAAGATGTTAAGCTTGGATACGATGCTTTAAAAGAAGAGGATGAGAGCGTTCTTATTCAAAAGACATTTGAACTAGCCGAAGTGTTTGCGGAGCGTTTTCATAAAAAAGCTGTGGTATTTTTCGATGAGTTTGGTGATATGGAACGATTTGGTACTGACATTATCAAAAAGATGCGAAGCATTTTTCAAACACATAAGCATACGGTCTATATCTTTGCAGGATCTCAAGCGTCAACAATGAACACTATTTTTTTAGATAAAAGCAACGCATTTTTCAATTTCGCTTCGATTATGAAACTTGGCACTCTAGAAGACAAAGAGATTTCTACCTTTTTGACGGGTTTAAACATTCAATCAAGCGCATTGATTCTTGAAGCCAGTGCTCTTATCCAAACGATTGTGAAAGGGCATCCATTTTATCTTATCAAATTGATTCAAGAGTCTTACATTGCCTCTCTTTTAAGAGTGGATACCCATATTCAAACAGAAGATGTTGAAAAAGCTGTCAATAAAATCTTGTTTGACAATAAATCATTCTTCGAATCAGAATGGAGTAAAATCAATGCTAAAAAGCACAAAGGTTTGATCTTAAAAGAGTTGATTGGAGTTGCTATTGAACAAAGTAAAGAACTCTCACTCTCTTATAAAAGTCAACTTCTCAAAGAGCTTAAAGACCAAACTATCATCGATGAAGAGAAAAAATTTGTGGATGTTTTTTTTGAGCTATGGTTAATCAAAGAGTTTACGTAGTGAACGATGCATCACCCCACCTCTAGTGCTTTTATGGGTATAATACTGCTTTACATGTAAGGAAGAATTATGAGTGTATTAGAATTAAAAATAACCCTTTTGGATACAAAGCCATCCGTCTATAGAACCATCCACATTGAAAAAATACGCTCATTTTATGACCTTCATGTCGCCATTCAACTGGCTTTTGGGTGGCAAAATTACCATCTATACGAATTTAGAATCAATGAGGATATCATTGGCGAAAATGAATTTGATGGAGAAACCGATGTCCTTGAAAGTAGCAATATTCTTCTTTCTCAAAAGATGATTTTTGAAAAGCAGAAGTGTTTTTATACCTACGATTTTGGAGATAATTGGGAACACAAGATTGAGCTTGTCAAATTTGTAGAACCTAAAAAAACCTTTTACCCTCAATGCGTCAAAGGGGCTAAAAATGCTCCTCCTGAAGACTGCGGTGGGGTGGGGGGCTTTGAAGAGTTTAAAGCCATTATGAAAGATAAAAAACATCCACAGCACAAAGAAATGAAAGATTGGAATGATGGTCTCTTTGATGAAGACTTTTTTTCATTAGCTTTGGTCAATCAAGCCTTTGAAAGTTTTGATGCAACGCTAAAGGAGTTCAAAGAACATGATGAAGATACAATGTAACATCTGCCAAGGTAGTGGAAGACTAAACGATGGCACTTTGTGCTCTGCGTGTGATGGAATAGGCGAACTTGTTTCACTCAACTTTACCATCTCCCAACAAAAGCTCAATGATTTTATGCTTTTTTCCAATAGACTCAGACACGATACCTTTATGGAATACGCCGACCCAAACCATAAAGAAGCTGAAACTGAGCGATTTAAGCGCGCCGTTTATGCTTTAGTAAAAGAGTTCGAGGGATGAGGCGCGCATTGGTAGAAATAACAAACAAGAAATATCCTTTATAATTTTAATGACTATAGCTTTAGATGAAGCGTTTTTTGCTGTTTTTATACACTTCAAATAACGCTTCATCTTTGATTTTTAAAAGCTCTTGAGCATCCTCTATAGCTTCCAATCCTCTTAAGACATCAATAAATTTCTCCAAGGTTATTTTTCCACTGATTTCAAACTCTTGATATGAGCGAAAACTCATCCCGATATGTTCTGCGAACTGTTTTTGAGTACCATTTTTCTTTCGCTTTTTTTTTGCTCTTGAGGCAAGTTCTTTGATAATCTCCTGCGTTGTTGCTAACGTAAAATCTATCTCGCTCACTTACTCACTCCTTTGGCAAAGCTATCATCTACGGTTTGTGTACTTTCAAGTACCTGTAAAGCAAATTCTTTAGGAATACCAAGATTGATACACTCATTTACTAGTTTTGTGTTCTTTATCTCTATCATTTTTTGTATCGTTTCTTCTAAAAATGACTCATCTATATTGTAAGGCTTAAACGTATTTTTTAAATCTTCAAATGTGGCACGGTTAAGCACCTTACTGCCAAGTAGCATCTGATGATAGCCGTTACTTGTATAGGTTAAATCATAAGCAGGAGCAAATGCCCACTTCCCATCACTATTCATAAGAAATGAAAAATTTTTTGAATGATCATCTTTGTTTCCAAAAATGGCATTAAACAAAATTACCTTTGCCATTTGCTCTTTTTGGCTTTGTGGAAGGTTAAGTTTATTGGCTATTCTAAACATATCCATATAGTCGTTATACGTTTCGCTTGGGTTATAATGCATCATGCCTGAGAGTGAATGGATATGAAATCTAACATTGATTTTTCTATCAAATCTATAGGTTAAAAAATGGGCTTTTCCATCAAATTCTAATAATTCACATGAACTCATTATAATGCCAGACTCTTTTGCAAGTAGATGATATAAATATTCCAATTTTGTAGGAACAGAAAACTCTTTGTATTTATGCGCTAACGTGGGGTACATTGATATATCACCATCATCATATTTGATAATAACAGGATAATACTCTTTTGGAAAATCTCCTTGTTTTCTAGTCAAACTTATTGTTTTATCACTAGGATTAAATCCGACTATTGCTTTTGCTCTAGCACCTCCACCAGCAGAGTTTGAGAGTGCAATAAGTGTTTTTAATGTTGGCATAGAATGATGATTGTTTTGGCTTTCATGACTCAAAAGTTTTTTAGACTCATCATATACTTGAGATATCGTTAATATCTCTTTATAATCTTGCGTTTGATATGCGGGATGAAACTCCAAAGCACCCAATGTATGAGTGCCTAAAAATTGCAATCTCTCCATAATGGTAGGTTTTCTTTTTAGATGTTCACATATAAAACGATCCATATAATCCATACCATAACTGCCAGGTAAATGGTCACTGATTAAACCAGGAAGTCCATACTGATAGGCAAGATGAGAAAATTCATAAACTTGTTTATTTTTCATAGGCATTTTAATAGGAGAAAAATCAAGTACATTTGTATCTGAATATTTAAACTTGATTATCCCTTTATGCTCTACGAGTTGGCCAATATCCTCTCCCCATGCTTTCACATAAATCATTTTTTATCCTTAAATACATTTATAGTGTATATTTTATCATAATATAACTAATATATACATCTATAATGTATTTTAATACTTATCCAAGACAAGTGTGATAAAATTGAGAGTCTAAAAAAGCTTGATTCTAAGAATTTTCTGGCTTTTTTTGATATTTTATAAGCAATTTTTGAACAAAGAAGAGCACCATCAACTAAGAATGCTACTTTAAGCCCCCCCTATTCTCTTCTATGACGCTTACTCTTGTTTGGGAGTACATTCCCCTTCAATAGTTTCTTTTTATTGAATGTTAAGCCTTCTAGACCACTTTATAGCGTTTTTTTATCGATGCCCTCCGTGTAAAATGTCTAATCGTTGTAGATACAGGCATTTTTTAACTCAAAATATGCGTTTTGTAGAATTTTCCTATGATGAGGACTTGGGAATTTTGAACTGAATGTTTTACGCGCTTGAAGGATTTTTATGATTTTGTAGATTTACCAGGTATGTGTTTTTCTTTGATGGAGGGGCGATATATCACATCTTGCTCGGAAAAGCTTTTCTTTTTAGGCTTAATGAGGGAAAGAGCAAGCACAAAGAATAGCAGCGTGATTGAAACACCCATAATGATTTCCATGGCCTCCCTCCCCTTCTTTTTGGTTTTTAAAATGGTATTTTAGCAAAATACTTGGACACATAGGTCTCATCTTATAATCTAAAACTATCCATCACTTCTTTGATAGCTTTTTCAAACGCTTCTTTCTTTTTTTCATCCATCGATGTTAAAAATGATGCCCTAAGCTTTATCCCTTGATGGTCGTATGCAATTTTAAAATCATTTTCAACCATCACTTCTTTACTCTTTTTGGGCTTGAGCGTTTTAACCATTCGCAAGAGCTCTTGGCGTCCAATTTTGCTTTCTTGATACATAATGAAAAGTTCGTATTGTTTATCTTTGTCTTTGACACAATTAGAGAGTTCATATAAAAGAGTCTCATCTTTTCGTGCCGCTTTGTGCATTGCATAATAGTCATGAATTTTTTGGTTCAAATCTAAAATTTTGATTGAACGAGAAATTTCTGGTTTGCTTTTGCCAATTTTATTGGCAAGCTCAGTGAGAGAAAGTCCTGAATCAAGGGCATCTTGGTAAGCTTTTGCTATTTCGACAGGATTTAGATTCTTGCGTTGTAAGTTTTCAACCAACGCTGTAAAACGAGATTCTTTGCTGTGTGCATCTATGTCCGAAACGATTGCCTCTATCTCTTTTCTGCCAAGTCTTTTATACGCCATCACTCTTCTGTGGCCAAACATAACAAAGTACTTGCCATCTGTTTGATCGTAAGAGACTTTAATGGTTTGAATCAGACCATTTTCATCGATTGATTTTGCAAGCTCTACGATGTCTGGATCATCAATAGAGACATGAAAGCGCGGCTGAAATGGATTGTCTTTGAGTTGGTCTAGCTTAATTTTTTTCAACATTGTCTACCTCCCACCAATAAGTTTATATGGATGATTATACCCATTAATCAATGAAAAAATAACATTGGTAAAATTTAAATTCACTAGCACACCCTCTTATTCACTTCTGCATGCTTAAAAATATAGCACGCTCAAATGATGGTATCTTTAGCGCTATAAAGCCTAAAAATAGGCATCCCATAGATTTCGCATGCGAAATATAAATAGAAAAAATATCATTTAACCTCTCTAAAAAAGTTTTACTCTAAGCATTTTCTCTTTGCTTTATAGGGTTATAAATACTATATTTGTATCCAAAAAATAATAAATGTGCCAAATAATATTTTATAATTTGTTAAAATGCGGTCAATTAAAATTTTGGAGTTACCCATGACACACGAAGAAGAAAACTCAGCTGCTGAGCATAAATCGTTTACCAGAGATGAAATTTTACAATTTAATGAACAGCGCAAAAATGATCGTATTGCAAAAGCATCCGATAGAAATGCGTTTGTTGCTATTCCAGAAGGAGGTGAAAGCCAAGTTTTTTACTCTCTAGGTCGTAGCATTGATGCTATTTTTAGAACTTCACGCAGACAAGAGCTAAAACTAAACGTAATCCCCATTCTTGAAATGGAAGCCACCTTGGAATACAAAAAGGCATTGGTAGAGTTTTCCGCCAAATTAAGCGTTATTGGCAAGAAACTTGGCAAAGATTATATTGAAAGCCCTATTATTAAAGATTTCCGTAAAAATATAGAATCCGAGGAGAGGGCACTTAATCATATCAAAGAGACGCTAATGCCTTCTGCAGAGCCTCTTGAAGTAAAAGAAAAACCATCAAAAAAGTAGATCTATGGGCACAAAATGGATTGTATGCATCCTTTTTTGCCTCAAGACCGTGTACGGACACGATAAGAGCTTATTCGAAAAATACGGCAATCGCTACAGTATTCCCTCACAACTTTTATGGGGGATTGCCAAAATAGAGAGTAATTTTAATCCATTCGCTTTTAACGCAAACACAAACGGCACTTACGACATAGGTCTGATGCAAATCAATACCATTCACCTTCGTTTACTTAATGAGAATGGTATTGAGATAAATGATTTATTTCACCCAGAAACCAATATTGCTGTAGGCTCGTTTATTCTCTCACAGTGTTTTCAAAAGCATGGTCTTAACTGGAAAGGACTCACATGCTACAATGGGCGCATAGAGGGTAATGATTATGCCATGAAAGTACTCTCTGGTATCACGCGTGAAGCCAACAAAAACAAAAGCCTAGTTGTGCATCATCCAAACAGCCCTTAAGAACGTGTCCTCATTTTAAGAAAAAAATGTGTGATAGGCGTTGCTTAACATCGTTAAAGGTTAGATATATGGGCGTTAGACAAATTAATGTTAATGAATAAAAGTGATAAAAAACAGTTTTTTAGAAGAGTACTTAGTAGACATTTTTTGCTGATGTGTTCTATTAATTGATTATGATTTGAAGGTTTATACTTTTAGTCTCGGGTGATATACACAAAGGTCCTCTTATGATGTTAACGCAAGAACAGCTAGAAATTCTAAGCAATGTCAAGCAAATGTGTGCCAATGAGATATTAAAAATTAACGCATTTGCAGGTACAGGCAAAACATCTACGTTAATGGCGATTACCAAAGCACTTCCTCATAAACAATTTTTATATCTTGCCTTCAATCGCTCTATTGTACAAGAATGCAAAATGAAATTTCCTGCCAATGTTACTATTCTCACCACCCATTCTTTGGCTTTTAGAAAAATCGCCCTCCCCTACTACATCCAGCAAGGACACGAGATTCATGATGGGAATTACAAACCAGCTCAAATCGCTAATCTTTATGGTGTAGAAAATCTTCTAGCATATGAAGCATTGTGTGTACTTGAAGAATTTTTTACTTCAGATACACGTGAACTATCGTCTAAAACAAGTGATGCGCATACCCTAGCCTATACAATCTACCGTGATATGATAGAGCACAGGCGTGACATTACCCACTCATTTTATTTAAAACAATATCAACTTCTCCAAGATAAAGAGCATCCTAAGTATGATTACATCCTTCTTGATGAGGGGCAAGATACCAATGATGTCACTTTGGATATATTTCTAAACTTCGATGCTGCCAAAATCATTGTAGGAGATACCCATCAAGCAATTTACGGCTGGAGAGGTGCTCGAAATGCCATGGATAAAATTCAAGCAGATGCCAACCATTACTTAAGCACGACATTTAGGTGCTCGCAGCACATAGTGGATAGGGCTAATTTTGTATTAAAAAACTACAAATCAGAAGATGTTAAGATAATTTCGGGCTGCAGCTTGGAACCTAAAGATGAAAGCTATGCGGTCATTACACGAACCAATGCAAAAATTATTGAAAATATAGCCGAATACGAAGATGAATACAGACTGGTAAAATGTCCTCAATCTATATTTGAGACTGCCATTACTCTTCATTTTTGGCTCAATGGAGCGTTTGAAAAAATAACAAACCCTTCCTTTGAATATCTTAAAACATTTAAAAATAAAACTCACTTAGATCAATACATTGAAGAAACAAATTCTATTGAACTTAAATCATCTCTTTTAATAGCACAAAGATACAAAAAAAGTATTTTTGCTATCTATAAAAAAGCAAAAAATGCTTACAGAGGAAATTTAGATCAATCTAAAAAGTCTAGAAATGAGAAAGATTCACAAATATTCCTTTTATCAGGCCATACAAGCAAAGGTTTAGAATTCGATAGCGTAGAACTTGAAAATGATTTTCCAGCTCTAAAAGAAATTTATCAAAAAGAATCTAAAAGTACACAAGAACTTATAGAAGAGGCTAATTTATATTATGTTGCTTTAACTAGAGCAAAATATAAACTTACCGATAATTCTAAAAACCAGCTGATTTTTATATAAATCATTACTCTATTAAAGATTCGTGCTAAAGATTTTAATTATTCTATAAAACTTTTTGATTACCCGTTATGTAACGGGTAATCAAAAAAAATAATTATATGTATTCTTGCAATCAGATTAAAAAATATGTATAATTCATCTCATGGTAAAAAAATATTATTTACCCGTTATATAACGGGTATCAAGGAATTAAAATGGCTAAAATAATCGTTACTGCTGATCAAAAAGGTGGTGTTGGAAAAAGTACCACTTCTAATTTTATTGCATATGAACTTGCACTAAATAAGGGGAGGGTACTACTAATAGATTGGGACTCACAAGCATCTCAAACTAACTCATTCTTTGGTTTGAAGGATGTTGACTATGCAGGCTCTAATCAAAGTAATATTTCCAATATGTTTAAAAATAAGCCTATTTTACCTATAAAAATATCTGACAGTTCAAATAAGGTTTCATTTGATTTTATTCCATCAAATGAAGAACTTCTTGAAACCATTGAAGGTGACTCTATGCCTTATGATAAAAAACTTCTTGTTTTAACGAAATATATTCAATCTATTGAAATAAATTATGATTATATATTAGTTGACTGTCCTCCATCTTTCGGAATTTTGACAAAGTCTGCATTATTAGTAGCAGATATACTATTGGTGCCCATAGCTACAAAAAGCGTTGATGAGGATGGTGTAAAAAGATTTTTTCAAAAAGCAAACACTCTTTATCAAACTCTTGAAAATCGACTAAAAAATATTTTTGTTTTACCAACACTTTATGATAGTAGAATGAATAATGCAAAAGAAATGCTTGCAATAATCCGCTTTTTGCCTCGCTACCTTACTAATGGCAATTTAGGATTTTTAAAAAGTATTCCTGTTGAAGTGCTAGATGCGATACCTTATAAAGTAGAAATTCTTGAAGCTCCTGGACAAAGAATGTTTTTAAAGGAATATGTTAACACATATATTGCAACAACTCAGTCTAAGTCAATTAATTCAATTATCACTATTTTAGAAATTATAACAACCAAAATAATAAAATAATATACCCGTTATGTAACGGGTAATCAAAAGGATAAATTAAATGGCAAAAAAACCAAGTATTAAATCAAGCATCTTAGATGAAATAAAAGAGATTGAAAATGCAGTAACTGCTTCACAAGACAATGCCATACAAAATGTCTCACTTGTTTCGATTGGTGAGATCACAGAGATTGATTTGGGTAATGGTATTTATATGCATAACCGCATCACTTATTCTCTGTTGGAAATTAAGGAACTTGCTGGGAATATAAAAGACATTGAACCAAATGGAATTTTAGGCACAGGCTTATTACAGCCAATACTTTTAAGAAGAAATGGTTCACATTATGAAAGAATATCTGGATTTAGAAGGATTGAGGCATTTAAAATCAATAATTGCACTGAAATACCAGCAATCATATTAGATAAAATTAGCGACGCAACAGCCAGATATATGCGGAATTCTGAAAATCTTAAAAGAGAAAACATTAATCCTTACGATGAAATATACAGCATTATAGAGAACATTGCATTGTCGTTAGATATTTCTTTCAAAGAAACCATTAGTTTTCTAAATAAAATTAAAAATCATAATTCTGGAAAAACATCATTTTCGGATAGTGATAAAGATATGTATGTTTCAATATCAGAGGCAGTTCGAAATATTTGTAAATATGAAGTTGGAGCGCTTATTGAAAGACTAATTATTTTAAATATGAATTCACTTATTTTGGAAGCCTTACAAGAGAATGAGCTTAATTATTCTCAAGCCAAAGAGATCAACAAAATCAAAGATGATGAAATTATAAAAAAACTTTTATATTTTATAAAAAATAAAAGCTCAACTATAACTGAACTTAGAGAGAAAATTCGAGAATTATTACCTGAAAAAAATAAAAATAACGAATCTATATTAAAAAAAGCACTGTCTAAGCCTATATTTCAAGAAAGAGATTATAAAAAGCTAGATTCTGGAAATAAGGCTAGAGCAGATAAATTACTAAAAGAAATATATGAATTAAAAATGAAACTAGACGAACTACTTCAATAAAATCAATTTAACAAAGTCCTCATTATAAGAAAATATATAAAATTTCTTATAATGAGTATATTTTTCCCAAAATGAGGATAGATTTTTAATAAATTTGATATACTTTTCTCTATATTTCTTAAAATGAGGACTAATGAGCCCAAACAAACAAAATCCTTCTGTTGTTTCTGCATTAGAAAAAGCCAAATTACAACATTTTGAATTGTTAAGAAAGAATAATGCGATAACTGATGCAAAAAATGGTGAATTGTCTCTTGGAGCAATGAAAGCATTAGATGCTATTTTACAAGTATACCAAGATAAACAAGAAACAAAAATGCATTTAGAATTATCTCTTTTAAGAAAGAAACTAGGATTACAAAACAATAATGCTTATGTAGATAGAATTAAAACGTATTTGATGGAACTCAAACTTCCTTTTGAATTGCGTGACTTTAATGACTCAAAATCTGGGAAAAAAGTTTCTTGGGCACTTACTTCTTTTTTGCAAGATGTAAAATCATATAAAGAAACTCAACATTTGATTGAAATAAACATTTCTGAGAATTTTTTAGATTATCTTGTCGAAAAAGCTGGTTATACAAGCATTGATCTTTCCTTATCTAAAAAGTTTAAAACAAAATTTGGATATAAAATTTACGAAATGTATTTACGCTACTACTCTTTACCAAATAGAGAAGCCAATGATCTTGGTATTATAAAAAAAGAAATGCGTGAAATGAATGACAAGTTCGGCACTAATTACCAGCATTCTTCAAAAATGATGGAAGGCATTACAAGAGGATTAAAAGAAATTTTACAAGTTACTGGTACAGAAATATATTGCTTCTACAACAAAATTTCAAAATGTTTTATTTTTTCTTGGGAAAAAATAGGAGTTGTTCTTGAAATGAAATCTTTTATACCAACATCAAGAATTGATGAGTTTATTGAATGGGTAATAACTCATTCGAACCAACAAATAAAAGACACAAAAAAATATGCTTCTAAGTTAAAAGAAAATTTTCTAAAAAATGAGATGGATGATTGGGAATCGTCTTATAGGGGAATGCTTTTATATAAATATACTTTTACTTCTGAAGAAATTGATAATATGAAGATGGAAGATGGAAGATATAAAGATTTTTCTTTAAAAGTTCCTCAAAAAAGACTCTTTGAAGATTAAATAAGACGAGACTTGAAGATTGAAGTAGGGCGGAATAGGCATCTATAAGGGGTTTTAAGCACTTTCTTTTCTTACAATGAGGACTTTTTTTCTTATAATGAGGATTAATCACTACTTTTTTTGAGGACTTTTTTTCTTGAGTTGAGGATAGATTTCTTTTTTTGAGGACATCAACCTTTTATTTTGAATATTTAACTTCTTAACAACAGAAAAATTACTAAAAAAGCACGCATTCAATCAGATTTTGACCATTTTTAGGCATGTTTTTTTAAATAGACATTCTTATTGAAGAGTGAGATTAAAAAGTCCTCATTATGGGAAAAATATTTATCCTCAGTATAAGAAAAAAAGTCCTCATTATGGGAAATTTAGAAGTTCATTTATACTACAAAGGATATAAACTTTATATCAAATTTATTTTTACCGTTTACGAAGCAAAAATTGCCGAGAAAGAAAGCATAAAAACAAAAAAATAGTTGCATTTTATTTCAATATTTACTATTTTCCGTGCTATAATTTCATTTTAAATTCTATGATACGATTTGGTATGAAGTCGTTCTCTTGACACATGATCAAGGAAAATATGAGGCCATCGCCCGTTTTCAGCCATACCAGCTGTTAAGAAGTGAATAACAAATAAAGCCTACGACAAAGTTCGTAATGTTTTTACTCTAAGTAGTAAAAACTAGGCTATCTACGAAACGCTATTGCCAAAGTGTAATAAGCCTACAATACATGCATATCTAAATTCAATACACTAAACTCGAAAATACGCATCTAAGTATGAAAAATTTTGCATAGGTATGTGTATTGATTTTTTCAAAATGAATTCACCCACAGTTAAAATACAATCAAGTAGGGTGAGTTTTGTCTAAAAAATATAGTGCTATTATAATTCACTTATTACTTTATGGCTTCGTTAAGCCGATGCGGGAGGAATCTCGAATAGTCGGCTTACAAGCCATACTTCTATTCGTATTTACCCTTATATCGGTTTAGTGAAACCATTAACGTTGGTTTGACAACCAGGCAAATATACACTCGTCATATTGTGTGTAGAGGCTTAAAAGGAGTAGATATGACACCACAAGAACTCAAAAAGCTAGGCTCTGTAAATGCGGTGTATCACCAAATATCAGAAGTACCTAGCTATAAACCAGTTTGGAAGCATAGAGCTTCCTCAACCTCGTCTTTCATGGCAAACCCTTTACATTATGTTTTGTGTCAAGGGCTGGATGTTCACTATGGAGCAAATGACAGAACGATCATCGGACATGCGGTGCATGCAGGTGTAGATTATGGGTATTGCAACCAAGGTAAGCGTTTAGGTCTATGCATTCGTGTAATACTAAAAGCCATCCAAGATGAATTCACGCTTTTGAGTGAAGAATTTAATGGAAAAGTAACCTTAAGGGCTTTGCGCCAAGAAGCGATTCGTGTTTTCAAACCATACTTCAAAGAGGTAATGCCTCACATGAAAGTGCTGGAAAGCGAACGATACTTGGAAATCGATGTTCCAGAAGGTATGTATAAAAATCCTTCCAATTTTGGAAAGGTTAAACTTACAGGGACATTTGATAGGCTCTATGAGATTAATGGTGAACGCGTTATTGGTGATTTAAAAACCTCCGCAAAAACGATTTCTGGTACGATTGACAAATCAAAAGCACTGCAAAATTATGAAGCTGAGTCTGGCAGTACGGAGTTTGAACTAAAATCACTTGAAAAAGTCATTTCAAAATTCGCTAATGCTAGAGTTAAGCTTTTAGAATTTAACGTGAGGCTCAAAGAGATTACAAAAGCGATAGAAGATGCGTTTGACACTCATAAAGCCACAAGGTCTCTTGAAAATAAAAGAGAAAAACTTTTAGTTGAAATCGGCAAATGGCAAGAGCAATATCAAATGCTAGCAGAAGCAGAAACTAAAAAAGTTCTTTTGGTTGAAAAACTAACAGCGCTAAACGAGCAATATCAATCCACGAAAGAAGCCTATGAGATTCAAAAAGCTCAAGCAGATTTAGAGGAGTGTAAAAAAGCTCACAGTTTTCAAGTAGCCTTGTATTCACTCATGTATATGATTGTGACAGGTAACGAGGTCAAAAAGGTACGGTTGGAAAATATTGTTAAAAATAAAACCATCAAAATCCAAATCTTTGAGTGGGAGTTAAATCAAGCAACCATGGAGCGCGCGGAAGAAGCGATTCAATTCGTGGTATCCACCATTGAAGCGTTTTATGACGGTGTCGATCCAAGAGTGTTATTTAGACCGAATCCATATTCTTATTTTGGGGAGGAAACCAATAAAATAATGAGTTATTTTTGGAGTAAAACATAAAAAGCTTGTTGACAGCATTGTTCACGTAAAAACGTAATGGGCAATGTTCTCATACAAGCGTATTACAAAATAATAATGCAATAACGATTAAATTTTTCTTAATGTTGCCTTGTGGGTAAAGTAAAGTGCCCATAAGGGGAGTACTCTGCTTTGTTCAATGAGGCTTAAATTGAGGTTTAGCCAGCCATTCAAAAAAACAAAGGAGATAAAATGAGCACACTGACCACTACAGCAAGAAATGCCGTACAAAATGGGGTTTCAACACAACAAACAGCTTCTTCCATCACTACCATTTGCACCAGTATTGACAAAATGCTTCCCCAGATTGCCAAAGTATTACCAAAGCATCTATCCCCAGAAAGAGTGTCTCGTATCGCGATGACAACCATCCAAAAAAATCCAAAGCTTGCAGAGTGTGATGTTAAATCACTCTTAGGTGCTGTTATGGCAGCTAGTCAAGTGGGTTTGGAGGTCGATGATATTTTAGGCCAAGCCTATTTGGTACCTTTTTGGGACAGTAAAAATCGTCGATTTGCAGCACAGCTTCAAATTGGTTATAAGGGCTTTTTAGACCTTGCGCGCCGATCAGGCCAAGTGATCAATATTGTCAGCCAAGTGGTGTATGAAAATGATGACTTTGAATTTGAATATGGATTTGACGAAACGCTAAAACACAAACCCGCAACCAGGAATAGAGGTACATGCTTGTATGTGTATGCCTATGCTAATCTTAAAGATGGAGGGCGAGTGTTTGAAGTGTTAACGATGGAGGATGTTGAAAAAGCAAGAATGTCCTCACAGAGCCAAAAAGATTTTAATACGAAGCAAATATCAAAAACACCGATAGGTATTTGGGCGGAACATTATGAGTCAATGGCGCGAAAAACGGCAATTAGGCGCTTGGCTAAATACCTACCACTCTCAGTCGAGATGCTCCGTGCCACTTCGTTGGATGAGCTAAGCGATGGGGGTAAAAAAGTAGACTATTCTGCATTGGTGGAAGGCAATGAAATTACCATTGAAGCGATTGCTGTAGAAGATGAGATTCTAGAATACAATGAACAAACAGGTGAGCTTGTAAGCACGAGCGGGGAAACCAACGAAGCTCTCAATAACCCTGTTCAGGAATCTCTGATATAGAAATAACACGAATGCCTTTGCTCATATCTTAAGCCCTGGTGCTTGAGGATGCTTATGGCATTTCCCCCATACTGTAACGGTACTTTTTTTAGCCTCAATTACATTTTGAGGGGTTTTTACTTTCAAAAATATGTTTCTCCCATAGGGAGTTTGTACTTAAGCGGTACCTACTCCTTTGGGGTAGAGTAGGGCTTATCTTAGGAGGATACTATGTTTAATAGAATAATCATGCTTGGCAATATAACACGTGAGTGTGAGCTGCGCTATTTACAAAACGGCGGTGCCTTATGTACAACGGGATTGGCAACCAATCGACGCTATAAAAAGCAAGATGGTTCTCCATCAGAAGATGTCTGCTTTATCGATATCACATTTTTTGGCAGAACGGCAGAAATTGCAAACCAATATCTCAGCCGTGGCAAAAAAGTGCTTGTCGAAGGACGCCTAAAACTTGAGCAATGGACAGACCAAAACGGCGTAAAGCGGAGCAAACATTCAATCACTATAGAAACACTGCAGATGATGGAAGGAAAAGCAGAGGGAGGAGGGCAAAAAGAGGATGCGTATGCGACCTCCGCCCAAGAGCCTTCAGCACCAGGGGTAGATGTCCCCATTTTAGATAAAAGAGATCAGACGCATAGGGCTATTATGGACCTAAACGATGACGAAATACCGTTTTAACCGAGAATTCCTTCAAACAAAAGGCTAAGGAAAACCATTAGGTTGCTCATAGGAGCTTCACCCATAGGGGATAGATTATCCCCTATGGGATAGTCCTGTCCTCTTTTAAGATGTCTTATGGAGGACAAAACAATGAGAGGTTTAGTGGCAATTATAGTAATGATCGTAGGTCTTTATGGAATAGGTTTTTTGGAAGCTCTTGAAGCAACGGATACGCTCAAAATACAACTACAAGATAAAAGTTTTACTGAGGCCAATAGGCTTTTAGCAAAACGACTAGAGGCTCACCAATGACTTCAATATGCCATAAGTTTAACAAGAAATGGAAATGTTTTAGTG
The DNA here is from genome assembly GCA_036171535.1 of Sulfurospirillum sp. GTDB lineage: Bacteria > Campylobacterota > Campylobacteria > Campylobacterales > Sulfurospirillaceae > Sulfurospirillum. Next base: position 16,900 of record JAVHRG010000177.1, read on the forward strand.
TTCTTTTGATGAATTACCACACAAAAGAGACCCAGATTATTGATGTTTTTGCTTTAAATGCAGGACAAGCAGGGTTTTTAGCCATGCGACAATCGTATCTTATGCCCGTAGGTGTAGAAAAGGTTACAGAAAAACAATGAAAGGAGGCAAGAGATGAGTATTAAGGCGAGCAGAGAAGCTGTGGCTTGCGCACTTTTAAGCTGTGGTTATCGAATCAACCGTGCGTGGAAGTTTTGCGCGAGGGATGAAAGAACCCCTTCAGCAACGATATTTAACGATGGAATGATTCATGACTTTGGAGACGGTTTTCACGGCGATCTTGCCGACTTTTTGGAGCAATTCAAAAACATGCAAAAAGGGGAGGCGCTCAAAGAGGCCAGACGGCTTCTAGGTCTCCCTATAACAATGAATTTCTCAGATTATGAGAAGCCGATTGAGAAAAAGTCAGGTTTTATCAGTGAAGAGTTTATTACGGCATTTGAGGTTGAGCGAAAAGGTAACTTTAATAGGTATCTTGAGCTTTTAGACCAAGCAATGCCAGCATTGACTCGGCCACAACAAAAAATCATTGCACAAAAGTACAACATAGGGTACAGCAAACAAGCTGACCGCCTCATTATGCCCATCAGGGACGAGGAGGGCAGATGCGTTACTCTTTGGAAATACAACAAATACCCTAAAAGCTATGTCGACAAAGATGGCAAAGAGGTTAAACCTTCAAAAGTCACCTTTACCAAAGGCAGAGAAAGAGTGCCGTTTAATCTTGTTGACTTAAAAAAGTATCGCAAAGATATGAATGGTTGGGTGTTCTTGTGTGAAGGTGAAAAAGATACGCTTAATGCTCTTGGAAGAGGGTATAGAGCTGTAACTTTGGGTGGAGCTGGTGAACGCATTGCAGAAAAAGACTTACATCTTTTTGAAGGCTTAAAAATTGTCATAGTTTATGACCATGATGAGGCTGGACATATAGGTGTCAATGGCTATATAAACACACACGGAGAATATAAGACGGGCGTGTTGGATCAACTGCAAAAAGTGGTCAAAGAAGTAAAGGTATGGGATTGGGAGCTTTTGGTTTTACAAGAACAGCTTGAACTTTATAAAGGGTACGATTTTACGGATTGGTTGTGCACCAAAGCCATACAAGGAGAATATATTCAAAAGGAAAACGTGTTAAAGAGGAATTAAATAAATCTGTACGATTCTTTTTCTCTGAAATGTTGGACGTAAAAAATAGTTACGAATCATTATCTATAGTAGAAAAAGCAGAATTTGGAAAGATCATATCGTTTGGATTGTTTGTGAATGGAGCTTACGGACTCTTGCATGGAAACATTTTTGATTTCCCCGTCGTTTTCGTATCGGTGCATGCTATAATGAAAGCAATAAAACTCGAAAAGGAGAGTAGATGATTAGTTCGCTGATATCTTTAGCCGTAGCGCTAGGCGTTGCCTATTACATTTTTCTCTTATCGGAAAAAAATAAAGCTTCTAGTAAACACCACACGCACCATTAAGCAAAATCCCTTCAATATAGTATTGTTCAATATAACACCGATTAAGTTCGTAGGATATTTTACATGCTAAAAAAACTTTCTCAGAAGATTTTGAACAAACACACTCGCCTTAAATGCTTCATAGACACATGAGAGTATTCCCAAAAAGACTAAAAATGTTGAAAACACGACGTCTTGGGAGCTATCGCTTTGAAAGAGCATAAGGGCAGTTACGATCAAGAAAATGCCAAGAATGTAGCCATTAGGAAACATAGGGGTGTTTTCTCCACAGTTAATTTTTAAAAGTATACCCAAGGTGGGAGCAAGAATCTTCCACTTTGGGAGAATTTTGCTCAAATTTAACCCTTTGGGCAAAAGGATACAGTATGGTACTTACAACACGAGAAACCACGAAAGTTCTCTTTTGGTCAGTGGCGATGCCAATTTCAATGGCTGTTTTAGTCGGCCTTACAATGGGAGCACCTTATTCTAGTCTATCGGGAATGCTCTTGCTGCTGGTTGTTGCACAGATTTACCGCGAGCTTGATGCCCCTAAATACGAGGTATTCAAACGATATGCGTCAATGATGTTTTTTCTTTTTGCTATGGCGTTAGCAGGCTGGGCAGATCGATGAAACCTCTTAGCGCATTGAGCAGCGGAACAATCGTTATTAAACCATTTAAGAAGGCACAAAAATGATGACATTTGAGACATTTATACACCAACATGAAATGCTAGGTATCTCGTTTGAAGCGTACCTTTATAGAATGGCCGATAGATTTAGTGCTAACTATCAAGGAGGATACTGGAAGTCTAAATCCTTAGAGGGTTGCCACGATTTCTTTTATTTAGAGCTTGACGATAACACCTTGTATACCATTTCCAATGATCAAAACGATTATGACAACGGTCCAATGGATAGTAAAGTATACAGCTTGAGTATTTTTGCGTATGCGCTTAATACCTTTGGGTATCACCTTTATAACCAAGGAAAGATTGATGCATCGGAAGATTTCTTTCGTGTGTATCAGCTCGTCTTTGCCAACGCCCTTGTTATTCTAGGCGATGAAGAAAAACACGCACAATTTTATTGGTTTTTAGACTAAGTTCACTCCAAGAGGGAGTCGGTCAGTTTTGGCTCCCTTTTTGGGTAGCCAAATGGTTACTCAAAGGAGGGTGACAATGTGCTATTTGAGAGAAAAATATGACAAAAAATGCTTCAAGCAGCCCATAGGCAAAGTGCTTAGTCGCGGTATTGAATCAATCACTAAGCAGGAGCATTAGCATGATAGGGGTGGAGATTTACCTTGTATTGGTGCTGTTGTTATCGGGCAGCATGGTTGTTTTCAACAAGAAAGCATTGGAGAAAAAGTCGCTGTTTGAAGCGTGGATGTTTTTTACATTTATCCCGATAACGGCCATCATAATTTTAATTGAAATGATCTTTGAGGAGAAAAGAAAATGAGCAGCGTGTTAAATTATCAAGGACGAATCCTTAACCCTCTTGATTTAAAAGATGAGGATTTTGAGAATTTGGGGATGCAACTGGCCATCACGCTTAGTCGTGTTCAGCGCTTTTGGGCGCAATGTCGGGAAAGCTATACGGTGGCACAACATTGTTTATCAATGGTTGGGCTGTTTGAAGGTGACGTTGAAGCGCAAAAATGGGCACTAGGCCATGAGGTTTTCGAAGGACTAACAGGGATGGATGTCCCCTCTCCGATTAAACACAGTCTAGTCTATTTGCCGTACAAAGAAGCCGAAGATAGAGCTTTAGAGCAGTTTGCAAGGCTCTATAGCCTAACACCATCCATGCCCTTAGAGGTTAAACAAGCCGATAAGGCGTTAATGGTGATGGAAGCAGAAGCACTCATGCCCTTTAATGCACAAATCAACTGGAGAGATATCGCAATCCCTCAAGGTTTTTTGTACAAATTAGGAGCAAGCTCTGATGAAATCAAACAAGATTTTTTTAACAAATGGCAAGAGCTGTTTGGAAGAATTTAATCATGAACAAGTTTAGGCTATTTAGATTTATTTTAGAAATTAAAATGGCATTAAATAACCCTTATAACAAAAGAGATATGGCGCTAGGATTATAGGTAAATAGAATGTATGGGCTTTTAAATGAGCACAGCATCGTTTCATTTGCCGTAACGCTAGGTTCCTTTTGTGTTATAATTAGGGCAAATAAAAAAATAAGGAGGATGAAAAAATGCGTATCGGTCAAATGATTGTGCTTGGCATCACCCTTGTTCTTGTCGTAATGACGTATTTTGATGACAAAAAAGACAAAAAACACAAACCAATACATTAAGCAAAAAAGCATTCTATCATCGAGCCTTTTTGTAGTTTCATCTTCAATAAAACCATCATAAAATTTTGCAAATGTTGCCTTTAGCATAATGCTAAAACCATAAAGCACGTCTGCAATATTTAATCCGTTTAACTCCATAAGGGAGTTTTAGCCACTTGGCTATCTACTCCCTTATAGGGAGAGGTATGCCCTTTCCTAAGGAGAAAAAAATGAAAAATAATCAAGTCTTTGCGCTTATCCTTAAGAGCATAGGTGTAGCAACAACATTCCACAAATGTGGTGATGTCTATAAAACACACAATACCCCTATCCAATACATCTTTGACACAACACAGCAAAGGATTACCTGCATCAAGCCTATCACGGTCTTTAATGGCTACGAGTATGTAAAAGAGTATGTGAATGAGCAATACGCACTAACACACAGTGATGGTCGTATTTGTTTATCACGAGTGTAGGGGGTGTGGTATGTTTTTCTTTTGTCAATGTTGTGGGAGAGCCTTAAGCAATCCCATCTCGATGTTAAGAGGATTTGGACCTGAGTGTGCCCATAGATTAGGTATTGGGTGTGCAGACAGTGGTGTGAGACTGACGCGCCAACAACGAAGAAGTGACGGGTCACCAAGGCCAACCCAAACAAACATTTGGGACTTTTTCACACACATGGAAGGAGAGAGAAGATGTGTATCATAATTTCTAAACCCAAACATAAAATGATCCCAAAAGAGCATCTTGTCAATTCGTACGCCAACAATAAAGATGGTGTCGGCATCATGTATGCGCAAGAGGGTCGCGTAAAAATAGAAAAATGGCTCAATCAAGATTATGACAAATTTTTGCTGCGTCTTGCAGAGCTGGAAAATAAAAACGTGGTCGTTCACTATCGAGCAGCTAGTGTTGGAGGGGTTAATCTAAGCAATGTTCATCCGTTTTGGGTGTTTGAAAACAAGATGGCAATGTGTCACAACGGGACGATTTCAAAAGCAAAAGAGCTTGCAAAAGAGGGTGAGTCTGACTCGTGCGCTTTTGCAAGAATGCTCTCAGAAATGCCCGCTGATTTTCTGGGACGTCACGGTCTGGTGTTGATGATGAAAGAGTACATTGGCACCCAATCAAGACTGGCGTTTTTAGACGAAAATGGAACGATTGCCATTATTAACAAACAGCTAGGCAAAGAGATTGATGGGATTTGGTATTCCAACGACTACTTTGAGCGGGTGTATCGAAACAGAGGTAGTGGTGTTGAATTTCCAAGCTGCTCCAATGACGCACAATGGTTTGATCGCAAGATAAATACAAACATTGAGGCGTATGGAGGCATTTTTGAATTTGACAGAACATCGCCGATGGCTACGGTGCCTTTGAGATACAAAGCCATCAATAAAGCACTAAGTGACACAAAAGCAAACACAGTCTATGTATTTACGTATGGCACGCTCAAACGAGGATACTGCAACAATAGATGCCTTGGAAAAGATGCGAAATTCATTGGAAATGCTGTGACAACATCAAAATACCCAATGCTTGATGGCAGTTTTCCTTATATGTTGGACAGGCCAAATGAAGGTCATTGTGTTAAAGGTGAAATGTGGGAAATACCAATCAAGCAACTCTTATTAGAGGTAGATAGGTTAGAGGGGTATCCCACACATTATCTAAGACGTGTGATTGAAGTGGTCACAACAGCAGGTGTTTATAAAGCGATTACTTACTTTAAAGCCAAGGTATCGGCACACGATCTTCAAAAAAACTACATTAGCGAATGGATAGGACAAGGAAGCATGTTTCATTCAAACATTGAAGATGCGTACTTAAGCGATAAATTGGACGATGACTATGAAGATGAACTCGATTATACAGACTACAGGTGTCATGCCTGTGGATATAGTGCCAAAGGCGCCATATTTATGGAGCAAGGATGTTGCCCACAATGCATGTCGTCTGATATTGAAATAGCGTTTTAATAAACAACTACCCCAAAAGAGGGAGAGATATTCTCCCTCTAGGGGGTGGTATGTCTTTTTTTCTTTGGGGCAATCTCAAGGAGAAAAACCATGTTAACACTACTAAATGCCATAAACAACCAAAGGATTTCTCAGTTAAGAGAGTCATTGGTTCCCATGAATGCAACCAATGCGGTAGACGTTCTTTCTCACATCGTCCAATCTAGCATGACACACTACACGATTTCTATTTTTGTAGCAGAAGTGTTGTATTGGTGTGAGGATACGCAAATATATGCCCAGAACAATCGAAGTAAATACCCAAAGGTTCTTTACCAGGCTTTAGAAATAGCGGGTGAGCGTGCATCGGATAGCCTAAAGATCAAACTAAAGGCTGTTGGCCAAAAGGTGCGACGTCTTAAAGAGCTTCTGAAAACAGAATCAAATCCCAATAAAAAAGATACCACAGGTAATAGTGCCATGCATTATGCGGTAGAACTTGGCCTAAACAGTGTTGTAAAGGGCTTTTTGATTATTGGTGGCGATATGAATCTTCTCAATCGTCAAGAAGATACCCCTTGTCACATAGCCGCAAGACTTGGACGAAGAGTTCTTTTGGAAGAGATTCTTTTTGGGCGCTCAATGGAAGAAAGAATTGACTGGGAAAAACAAGGTCAAAAGCTCGATGCACTTCTGCAAAGCGAGTGGGGCAATGCCAGATGGATACTTTTGATGTTTAGAAGGCTCAACAAACCTCTTGCTCAAGGATTGGTTTGGACAGAATTTATGGATGAGCCGCTTCTCATTGAAGAAGCCATCCGCGTTGATTATTGCGGGAGAATAGTATGGGCTCCTAAGGATTCATGCGAAAAATGTCCCTGCTGCTCAAAGCTTGTTTACCAAGGAGAATTAATAGGTTCTATCGCATGTCAAGCATGCATGGAAGATGAAATAAAAGAGATCAAAGATGAAGTCTCTGGCAAAAATATTCCCTTGCGTTTTGCAAAAAGAACACGCGAGGGTATTGTAACACACCAAGATACTTCGGTTGAATGTAAGGTGAGAGGGTACCATTGTAGACCATGTCTCAATTTTTTTAAGCTTCCAGGCGAGCCAAATGCAAAACGATTTTATGGTTTTGAGTTAGAGCTTGTTTTGGAAAACCAAAAAAGAGTGATATTGGCTTCCACCTGTATCGATGTAAGGGCAGGAAATGAATTGTATATGAACGCTGATAGTTCTATTCGTGCACACGATGAGAATGGTGAGACATTTGGAAGTTTAGGCTCAAGCTTTGAGCTGATTTCACATCCAATGACCCTTGGGTACATCAAAGAGTCTAAAAAGCTAGACGAGGCCTTTTATGTCTTACAAGACGCAAGGGCGCGATCGTTACAGAATAGCTCAACGGGATTACACGTTCACATCTCACGCGAAGGGTATAAAAATAATGAACATATGATGCGGTTTCATACATTCTTTTACGCGCCACACAATGCTGGTTTTATAGAACATATGGCTGGACGGGCACGAAATGGTTATCAAAACAGTCGTCAATCTACGCCACCATCTAATTTTCTTGGTGGTACACGCTATGAAATGCTGAACTACAACAATAGCAATACGGTTGAAGTTCGGCTCTTTAAAGGAGCTGTTGGTAAAGATTGGTTGGTTGAAAAAGTTGAATTTCTTGATTGTTTAATCGAGTTTTGTGAAACGGATATAGCGTTGATGGTTGAAGAATTTGAAGCCTTTGCATACAAGCAAGGTGCGTATGAAGGTGAAGGGAAAAAGAGGAAGTTTGTTTACACCTATCCTCAGCTTATAAGCTTTTTTGAAATCAAAAAGGCAAAACAAAAATCCATTCCATTTTTGTATGTAGCTTAATCAGTAGTGTTGCTTCGGCTAACCCAATGAGGGAGTAGGTTATTCCCTCTTAGGGATAGCTCTATTCTCTTGGAAATGAATGTCTAGGAGGACAAAGAAAATGGCAACGTTAGTATTTGAAACAGCACGTCAGGGGAAAATCGCACTAGTGAATCATTTTTATGATAATAAAACGGGCGAAGAGATTGATTATATTGAAAACAATTTTAATATCCATTGTGAGCGTTTATCTCAAAATGTTGAACAATATTGTGATGCGCCACGATTAATTGCTATTGAGGCAATCGAGGCTTTTCGTGAGTTTTGTAGTGAGGAGGTTGCGTAATGGAAAAGGAAATTTTTACAGTCATTATAGTTTTAGTATTTGGTGGTATTGATTCAGTAGAGACATTTGCAACCCAAGAGGAGGCGAATCGTCGCATCATTGAATGGGCAAACGAAAACAATCCAGATTGCATCTCTTTTGAGACAGCATTTGAAGCGTTGGAGTGGTTTAGAATCAATGATGAGCTAGTCGATAATACAATCCAGCTTTACACAAGCACAATCAATCACAAAACATGAGGCATTAATTCAATAAGGATACGAAATACCAAAATAACGTGAAATTGTTATTGGATTTATGAAGAATTTCTACATTCAAAAAACTTGCTTTTGCCATTAGGCATTTAGTGCGACTTGTTGAACAGTAAAAAGCTGTTCTAATCCCGTAATTATGGGGTTAAACTAATAATTTGAAGAGTGGAATGATAGGGTAACGCCTTGAAACGCTCTCCCTAATACTCCGATAGGCGGTAAGATTCGTTAAAAGCAAACGGTCTAAAGCTCGGTGAAGTCGGCTAAGAGGATACCCAAACAGATAATGCTGTGGAAATGCGAACCAGAGGTGGTCGAGTATCTGATAGGTCGGGGGTCTATAAAATTCTCATGGTGAGAATGTTTGTAAAAACTGACGAATTTCCGAATGTAAGGGTCTAAACCTAAAGTATACAGAAATGTATATCCTAGCAATAAGGCAAGTGTGGAAGAGTAAGAATTGAATGTATGAAACTCCATATACCGCAATAGGCGGTATCAAGCTTGCAGGCTCATAGGAAACACCTAAAGGAATATGTACAGATAAAATTATAGGAACAAGGTAAGCGTTGGATACGGAGACTTAACGGTCAATGAAGTAGTGAGGTGCATAAGACATAAGACCTCTTAATCAACGTGAAAGTGAAGCCACGAGCAATGAAGCTTCTGTAATGGAAGTAGAGCAAAAGGCTTTAGCCAAGGTATTAACACAAGTACCAACTATAACCAACATCAAAGGTTCGAGTATGACTAAGAGAGGCGAAATTCAGCAATGAAAGGAGCCGACTTTGAGTAAAATCATAGAGAACCCAAAGCGACAAACATTACGCAACAACGAATATTATGACTTCCAAGTTATTCAAGATCAACTGTATGCGGATAGCTCTAAGGGCAAGACATTTACCAATCTAATGAGTAAAATCATAGATAGGAACAATGTCTTATTAGCATATCGAAACATCAAGAAAAACACAGGAAGTAACACCAAGGGAACAGACGGTAAAACGATTGCTTATTTAGCAAGAATGGAACCTGATGAACTCGTTAAGTTTGTTGAAGCGAAATTAAGAAATTACCAACCCCAAGCGGTACGCAGAGTAGAAATACCAAAGCCAGACGGTAAGATGAGACCTTTAGGCATACCTACCATTAGTGATAGGTTAGTCCAACAATGTATACTTCAAGTGTTAGAGCCAATTTGCGAAGCAAAGTTTTATAAACACAGCTATGGTTTCAGACCTTTGAGAGGAACGAAACACGCTATAGCCAGAGCGTATCACTTAGCCCAACAAACAAATCTTCATTATGTCGTAGACGTTGACATCAAAGGTTTCTTTGACAACATCGACCACGGTAAAATGCTCAAGCAATTATGGACATTAGGAATTAGGGATAAATCGCTTCTTGTGATTTTATCAAAGCTCCTAAAAGCAGAAATTGAAGGAATTGGAACTCCAGAGAGAGGAACTCCTCAAGGCGGCATCATATCGCCCTTGTTAGCCAATGTTGCTCTTAATGAGTTTGATCATTGGATCTCAAGTCAATGGGAAGAAATATTCACGGAAAAGAACTACATTTACCTTCACAAAGGGAAAATGGGAAAAAGCCGTAAATACCAAGTTCTAAAACAATCCAATCTCAAAGAAGTCTATATCGTAAGATATGCCGATGACTTCAAACTCTTCTGTCGTAACCACAATCACGCAAAACGTATCTTTGAAGCCACTAAACTATGGCTCAAGGAAAGACTAGGACTTGAAATAAGCCCTGAAAAATCAAAGATAGTCAATCTTCGGAAAAACTATTCAGATTTTCTAGGCATTAGGATCAAAGTCACCACAAAGGGTAAGGTAAAGACTAAAAACGATAACAAATGGGTTGTAAAATCTAACATAGGTCTAAAAGCCTTCAAAAAGATACTAACAACCATAAGAGAACACGCAAAGACTGTGCAGAGAAATAGAAACGAAAGCGCAGTCATGCGCCTGAACTCCTATATCATCGGTGTACACAATTATTACAATTGTGCCACTAACTGCAACTTAGACTTTAGTACAATCGCCTATCGTACTCGTTCAATCCTCAAGAATAGATTGAAACTACGCAAAGCTAAAGAGAAAGAACCTATACCAAAATACATAAAGGATATGTACGGAAAAAGTAAACAGCTACGGTTCGTTTATAATACTCCACTTATCCCCATAGGATATGCTCAACATCAGAAACAATTTCAATATCGGGGTTACTCGATATATAAAGCGAATGATAGAACGCAAATCCACATCGAACAAAAAGCAGTACCGATTGAAAATCTGAAATACTTAGTAGCTAACCCCATAAGAGGTCAATCTGCTGAATACAACGATAATCGGATATCGCTCTATGTCGGACAATATGGGAAATGTTATGTACTGGGTAATACGTTAGATGTAGATGAAATTCATTGTCACCACAAGAAGCCTCGTGCTTTAAATGGTAAGGATGAGTATAAGAATCTAGTCATTGTACATGCAAATGTGCATAGGCTGATTCATGCTACGGATAATGAGACAATAAATAGGTATACCAATCTTTTAGAGCTCAACGCTGAACAACTTGAAAGAGTGAATAAGCTTAGAGTTTTTGCAGGGAATCAATTGATAGCTTAGGGATCTTCTTATGATGTTATTAGGTTACAGTTAGAAAGGTTTATACAGTGGTGGAACGCCGTGTGCGGTGAAAGTCGCATGCACGGTGTGAATGGGGGGAAAATCTGGAGATTATCTCAAAGGATTACCTATCCATATACCTCTAGGGTTGCATTTCTTCCCTAGGGGGGAATGCCGTCCTTAAACACACAAGGAATAGATAATGGAAAATACAGTAAATATGAGCATGGAAGATTATATGGACTCATTAGCAAACGATATCGAGCAAATCAAAGCACATCCCCAAAACGGATGTTGTGATGGCGTGGAAGCTGAAGTTCTTGAAAATGTTTTAGGCATTATGAACAAGCACTTTGGTGACTATGATACATTTTGTTCAGAGAATAAAGCTATGGCTGAGTTTTTAACCTTGCTTGGCTATCCCCAAGAGCAGATTAGTGACATTGCTAACGGAGGAAATCCTAAAACGGAAATTCAACTTCTAAAAGAAGAGGTTTCCGAAATGGAAAAACAACCAATGGTAAATGCAGATGCTATTGCAAGATTTAAAAGAAAAATTGAGTCTTTGCAAAATGTAACTATCCCAAAGAATGTCATAGCAGAAATAGAGATGAGAAGCAGACAAAATGCTTTGATGGATATTTATGCAAACCTTCCAGATAGAGAGACTGAAGCGTTGTGGGAAGCCATCATGCGAGGTGATGGTTTTGATCATGAAGATATTGTCCTATGTGAAAAATACGAGAACGAACCTCATGAAGAGATATGTGAGGCACTAGAAGTTCTCTTTTGTGGATACAAAAGACATTCTCTTGACGCAATTAGTTTGTTTAAACAAGCCATCAAGCCAATTCAAACTGAAAATAGAATATCCCTTTATCGAACAAGCGTACAAGAACTCTCCAAAGATGTGATTGCGATGCTTGATGGAGAAGCGGACTACATTTATACTGGTTTAGGTCAAGGTTCAATGATTTTTGATCTAGACACGCTTAAAAATACGCTCTCTTCTTGCGAAGAAGATAGTGGAATTGAGAGAGGCGAGTATAGAAGCAATTTTATATATTGTGAATTTAATTCCCTTATTGAAAAAGTGGCAATGAATGGTTGCAGCGGATTGATTTTAAGAGCGTTGTAGGAGTTTGCGTACACTAATACGCAAAAGGTTTCAACTAAAACTTAGATTCTAGCCAGAAAAGCTTGGCGCACATCCCCATTTTAAGCATTATAAACGACTTAAAAATCCTTTAATATATTGGTGTTACAGTGTAGCACTTACGCAATTTAGAGAGATTTAATAACCCAAAAGTTCCCCCGTATGGTGGCTGAAATATAAAGATTTCGCCCCCTAAAAGGAGCGATTTCTCAATCGTTCCAAGGAGAGAACATGAAAATTATACCTATCACATACAGTGACTTACACCAAAAACTTCCCAAAATTCTCTTGAAGGCTGAGGCATGAAAAGTGTACTAAGCTTTCCACAAAGAGGGCATTGGGGTAAAAGCAATTGGCGTGGAAATACATCTGGATATATCATTAAAGAAATGATAGAACACTTCAAGCCTAGTCTTTTTGTTGATGCGTGCGAGGGCAGTGGGACATCGGGTGATGTCTGTATGGAAATGGGAATAGCGTATGTAGGTCTTGATCTTTATAAGGGCAATGACTTTACCAAAGATTCCATCATCCAACACTTGTCTCGCCCAGCTGATATCTGCTTCACCCATCCTCCTTATCATAATATGGTGGTTTACTCCGGCGAAGTCTATGGCACAGAGGCTATTTTGGGTGATACATCACGGTGTGCAACACCTGAAGAGTTTATTGCGCGAAGTCAGACCATGCTACTCAATCAACGTGAAGCTACCAAAGAGGGTGGTATTTACGCCACGCTTATTGGAGACCATCGAAAAAATGGTGAATTTAGAAGTTACCAAAGTGACTTTATCCAGATGATGCCAAAAAGTGAGCTCTTGTCTGTAGCGATCAAGTTGCAACACAATTGCTTGTCTGATGCTCGCCAGTACAATGGAAACTTTATCCCAATTGTACATGAGTATTTGTTGCTCTGGAAAAAGACTTCTCGCTCATTGTTTGCTGTATCTATGGATATTGCAAGTGAACTTCAAAAACGAGTAGCAACCACCTGGCGAAATGTTATTCGTATGGTTTTAATGAAGCTTAAAGAAGCAACATTAAGCGATATTTATGAAGAGGTAGAGCGCGTGGCTGGCGACATGATCGCAAAAAATTCCCATTGGCAAGCTAAGGTGCGTCAGCAGTTGCAACGCCACTTTAGCAATGTTCAACGGGGCGTTTGGGCATTATAAGTCTAGGGCATGTTTGAGAGTACTATTGTAGATTTTTGCTTTCCATAACGATGTCGCACCATAAGATGGTGCATGAGGCACAGCTAAAATCACAATAGTATTCAATGCTCTTCGTAAACACCACTTCTTGAGAGTAAGCATTTGGGATAGGCACGAAACCATCGATAAATGATTTTGGTATAAATTTTTAGGGGGCTTATCCAAAAGATGGGTTGTAATGTCTTGACAGCATTGAGGTGTTGTGAGGGCATTACAACCCATTTAAAGGACACATACTATGCACACAGAGACATTGTTTAACGCCACATTGGTGACAGACAAAGGATTGATTATCGAAGATGTTTTAGCGCTTAAAGTAGAAGAGGTTATTCCTTTTTTAAAAGAGCGCTATGATATTAAAGAGGTGATCCATTTTGTGATATCCATTGGCGAAAACATTGATAGTTACTAAAACGCTTGACGAAGTTCAAGCATGTTTACCTCAAGCGATTGAGGTTTTTTAATTCCCTTTGCCAAGGGCATTAAAAAACTTTGAATCTTACTACTTGTGAGAAATTCCAAGAATGACTTTGCCTAGAATTTCAATGTCATTTTGGTTTGCACAGTAAGATTTATATGATGCGTTATCGTAACTGATTTCAAGCATTCGATCTGCTCTAATGGCAACGCGATTTAGTGCAAATTTTTCGCCAATCAAAAAGAGATAAACACCAGCAGTGTCTATGGTTGTACTTGCACTGATAATGACATAATCGCCTTCATTAAATGAGGGACTCATGCTATCATCAAGAATCCGCATCGCACTTAGTTCTTGAGCGGTTCCTTTAAAGTCTGGTAAAAATAGTTTATCAAGAGAAATATGACTTTTTCCCTCGGTGACAACAAGCAGTTTTATTTTAAACTCACTCTCTGTATAGAGTGTTTCAATCTTATTTTCCTCTGCCAACATCATGCACCCCTGCCCACTCATCAGCCACCAAGGATTTACTTTGAGAATGGTTTTAAACAGCAAGGCCTCATTAATAAGAAGATTTTTACTTCTCCCATTTTCTAAATTTTGCAGACGAAGAGCATCTATCCCAAGGGCTACGCTCATGTCGTTTCGACTTTTAAATTTAAAATGTTTACGAACATATTGAATGCGTTCTCTTAAGGTCTGCGACACAGCTTTTCCTCCCTTTTTTGATAAATTATATCTAATTTTATAGATAAGACGAAGAAAAAATACAAAAAAATACAAAAATAAAAATATTTGGCAGGTTTATACATTAAAAAAGGCGTTTTTTTGATGTATAAAATGTATTATATACATATTAAATCATTTTAACCTTGATAATATGTAATTAATACACTATAATAACAACCAGAAATGACTAAATAAGCCAATTAAGTAGCATAAAGGATGTAGCATGAGCAACATAATTGCCATGATTAGAGGGTATAAAAAGTTTTTTATGGGGATTAGTGATAAAGACTTCAAGCAAATGACACGAGAAGAAATTATCGAAATGCTTGAAAAAATACACCATTCATTAATGCAAATAAAAGCATAATATTATGCGTTCTCACCCAAAAAATGATCTTCAAAATTTAAGAATGCAAGCGTCAAATATCTATTTTGAATTAATCGCAAGGCTTGGTGATGAAAAGACTATAGCACAACGCATAGCGCCCTTATTTAAATCAAAAATAGGTGTTGTTAAGCGATTTTTGAACCGCTTTTCTTTTCGTAATAAAAAATCCACGGAAAAATTTATTAGAATTGGTAATCGTGTGCTAAAGGAGCTTAATGAACATGAAATTAATGCGAGGGCTTTACTGGTGTGTGATAGTAAACAAAGCGCAGTTGAAATCAAAGAAAAAGTGAAACACTTCTTAGGGTTAGGTATTTGGATAGTTGCACCACAATTGTTGGTTGATTTTCAAGACGCCCAATTTTGGAATTTTGTTCAACAAGACGCAAAATATGTAGATTTTATGATCGCAGCATCTTGTTTGACTGAAATAAAAAACAATGAAATTTGTAAAATTGCAGCAATGTATGATATCGAAGTCATGGATGAGAATAATGATAATGAAATAAAAGTACACGCCCTTCAAATTTCAATTACGCGGTCTACTAAGTAATATTGTGCTAAAGACTTCTAAGAATGAGATAAGTGATAATCGTCACTAAAATATGAAAGAGTGTTTAATTTCTCGTAAAATAGCCCTTGAAAGACAAGGGCTATAAGGATGTTATGGCAAAAATTTTCTTTGCTTGTTAGCAAATGGGAAATCTGTTTTGCTCATAAAATTTGTGATATTCTTTTTTAGTGTTTTACAACTTCTCTTTCAATTTGGACCCAACTTTAAAAGAAACAGTTTTAGACTCAGGAATGTTCATCTCTTTGCCTGTACTTGGATTTCTACCAATTCTAGCTTTACGAGTAGATACTTTAAATGTTCCAAATCCAATAAATGCAACATCTTCACCTTTACTAAATGCATCACTTAATTGAGCTATAACTGCATTGATTGCAATCTCTGCATCTTTTTTTGTTAAATCTGCTTTGCTCGCTACACCTGTTATAAATTCTGCTTTATTCATGATCTTTTCCTCCTATGGTTATTTTTGATTTAAGTCGCAAAATTCTAGCATAAATTTTTATTTGAAATACTCTATTGTTTACAAGAATGAGGGTGGGAGATAGATAAAAAAACTTTTAAATCTTTTGAAAACTTTTTTAATGGACATAATGTTGTCTGTTACCCTTTGTATACTTCCTTATCATTTTAAAAAGAGTGGGGTAATTAACAATGGCTGAATCTAAATTAGTATGTACTTTATGTGGTTTGGAAGTAGAAAATAAAATACTAGTAGAAGATTTCCTCAAATGCTCCATTAACCATTGGCATGTGTGTTTTAATTGCAGACATTTACAAGTTCCTCCTTTATCTAAGAAGATTTGGAAAAAATTAAGAAAGAGGGTAGGGTTATATTTATATACGCTGCTAAAATGTAAACTCAAACGCCTAAAAAAACCTGCACAAACGCCACTCTTTGGAAAATCCACCTGTGCCCAATGCCAAAGTAATGATTTATTAATCTGGGATGGAAAGTGTACAAGATGTGGATCCAAATTTATTCATAAAGAAGCATAGAGTGTTTTTATAACGATATGTAAAAAAGTTGTTGCGCATTATATTTGAGAGATAATTATTTTACATAAAATTTTAATGCTAACTCTACATAACACAGTGTGTATGTTTTCAATAGACTTTAATATAAACTGCCTTATGATTCATGGACATAAAAGCGTCCATCATAGAGGAGCGAACAACAATGCAACAACATGACTACGATAAAATTCTCTATCGTTTAATTAATATCATCAGTAGACTCAGTGATGGTGAGATACTCTATAAAGATGCATTGGCTTTAGAGTTTAATGTTTCTACTAAAACAATCCAGCGAGATTTTAATGAACGATTAGTACTTCGTTTCCCCATTCATAAAATAGGCAATGGCTGGAAGATGATGGATGGATATCATTTAGAAAAGAGTAGGGCGGTTGAAGATATTTTGGTGGTGGATATATTAAAGACAATATCTGAGGGTTTTGGGAAGTCATTTGCGAAGCGGAGTTCATCTCTTTTAAATAAACTCACCGATTCCACACCTTCTGCTTTTTATACCAGATTGGCTTTTGAAGATATGACGCTTTTTAGTCAATACTTTGATATTTTAGAACATGCCATAAAAGAATCTAAACTGGTTCAGTTTGTCCATAATAATAAATATAGACTCGTTAAACCTTATCGCATTGTTACCTTTGATGGATATTGGTATCTTCTAGGAGAAGAGGTGATTGATGGAAGAGTTAAGACCTTTCATATAGCACGCATCAGTGATGTTAAACTTTGTGATGAGTGTTTTGAAAAAGACAATACCCTACAAAGAAAACTAGATAAAGCTATCAATGCATGGTTTATCCCTGATAATGAACCCTTTGAGGTGACATTGCATATTGAAGCAGATATTAAACGCTATATTTTAGATCATCCTCTTGCATCAACCCAAGTCATACAAGAAGAAAAATCAGATGGATCACTCATCATTAGCTTAGAAATCACCCATGATAAAGAAATCATCTCTACGATCCAAAAGTGGATTCCAAGCATTACTGTACTTTCTCCCAAATCTTTACAAGAAACCATCACTAAGCAAGTTAAGTCGTTTTTAGAAAAGCAAGTGCTGCTATAAAAAAGAGTCATTGTTTATTTTTTGCTCTGTAGTACGTTTTAACGCATTATTTTTAAAAGTGGGGCAAATCATCATTTTGGGTAAAAGAATGCATCCTAGTGAATTGTAGAGGCATAGAAGGGTATATTTACTAGGGCAGGGTGGTATGAAAATTAAAAAACAGTAAAAAAGCTCCTTTATTAGCAAAATCTTTCATCAAACAATACATTTCGTTCCATCCTTAAATTATATATGGACACTATATTGTCCATTGTCTATGTCATGATGTCATCATCCAATTATCTAAGGAGGACTTGATGAAAAAGCTAGAACAATTTGTGGCAGGAATGGACAAGTTTTATATGGTGTTACCATGCATTATGGTTTTATGGATGATGGCTCGTTGATGTATTGGGTACTTTCAAGGTTTTATCTTTTGAAAGTAGTGGTATAAGGGAAGAGGGTGGTTAGATTGGCACATCATTTGCTTTAGATCAAAGAGGCATTTGAGTCAATCTAATAATGGTATTGGTTAAAGTGTTATGTAAATACAATAAAGGAGAATATTACTATGGAAGCACTCATCTTTTTTTTCATCACGCCTATCATGGTATTTTTTCTTCTAAAGATCAATAGTCCTAAAAAGAAGAGTTTACGGGAGATTGATTTTAACTATCGACCCTTTATGACACACGATAGCACTTCAAAATTCTCAAAAACTTTTCGAAAAATCTAGTGATTTATGAAATTAGTTTAGAAGATGTTCTAGATGAAGAGATACTTCTTCATGAAATCTATGCTGATTTAGATCATGATTATTATTGGAGTGATGACTTTTCACCTCAATCTTATATCACCCTTGCCAAATTAGGATTTATTAGTATTGCAATAAAGTACGAAGGGAAGAAATTACTACTTCCTCAGGTCCAAACACACTACGCTCTTTTAGAACATAAAGACCTACATATCTCTCATCATGTTAAAAAGCTTCTGCAATCCCCGGATAAGTATTCACTCACCATTAATCAACGTTTTAGTGAAGTGATAGAAGGCATTAAACAAAGCTATGAGGATTGTTGGTTTCATGATCAGTATGAAAGGCTTTTAGTGAGTCTGCATGAGGGAGTATTTGAAGATTTTCAGATGATGAGTACTGAACTGATTGACACCCACACGAATACCCTCGTTTGTGGAGAACTTGGTTATATTACCAACAATATCTATACAGGACTAACCAAGTTTAGTCTCAAAGATAAAGAACATACGAACTGGGGAACACTGCAAAGGGTTTTATTAACCCAACATCTTCAAAAACAAGGTGTTTTATTCTCCAATCTAGGGCAGCCAAAAATGCAATATAAATTAGATCTAGGAGCCATTGTTTATCCTCGAAAAGAGTTTTTACAAAAGTGCGGGATTATAGGGTAGGGTGGTAAAAATGTAAATATTTAGTCAGAAGTATTGAGGTATAGTATAGATTTTAAATCTAGAAAAAGATATACTTTTTTCTAAGTAATGTTTTAAGGATTAGTAATGGATAGTATCTATGAAAAGGCATTTTTCTTCATAGTTGGACATGGTAGGGGGTGAGTTTTTTCATCTATTGATTTATTGACAAAATTTAAGCGCTCACAAGCTGATAATATCCTCTCAACGCTAGTGAAAGAGAATCAAATAAGAAGAATTTCTAGAGGCTTATACGACTATCCAAAATACAGTGACTTACTCCAAAAAGAGCTCTCTCCAGATATTGAACAAATTGCAAATGCAATAGCGCGTAAATTTAATTGGCGAATTATGATTTCAGGTGAAAGTGCATTGAATATTTTAGGTGTTTCAACACAAGTGCCCGGAAAGTATAGTTTTCTTAGTGATGGTCCAAATCGCGCTTATCGTATTATGGAAAATATTGAGATAACATTTAAAAAAGCTGCACTTAAAAATAGTGGATTTAAATATCGCCAAAGTGCATTAATTGTACAAGCCTTAAAAGCATTAGGCAAGGAACGCGTTTCTCTTGAAGTCATAGAGACTATTCGAAAACATATTGATCCTAAAATGTACACAAAAATTTTAAAAGATTCTCAAACCAGTACAGCTTGGATTTACGAGTATATAAAAGAGATTTGTAAAGAAGAGGGCAGCAAGAGTGAATAATTTTGTGAACATGTCTTGGACTCAAAAAAATGAGATTTTTACAGAAACTGCACATATGATGAGCACAACAGTTTCCATTATTGAAAAAGATTTTTGGGTAGTTTGGGTGTTAAGTAGAATCTTTAGTGATGCTAGATTAAATTCTATACTAATATTTAAGGGAGGAACAAGTCTTTCAAAAGTATTTCATCTTATTGGAAGATTTTCAGAAGATATAGATTTGATACTTGATTGGCGCTTGGTTATTCAAGAAGATCCCTACAAGGAGCGCAGTTCAAATCAACAAAATAGATTTAATACGCAAACGAATGACAATGCTAAAGATTATATTCAAAATACTTTATTAGGAATTTTAGAGGAACTTTTATCTCCATATTGCCTCTGTAGCATAGAGCATGAAAAATATTAAAAAAACATATATCCTAATGACTTATACACACTTACCCTTTTGCGATACATTTTTGAAAAGATTTTATCGGAGTCATTTATATCAACGACAAGTAAATCTCGCGAATGATCTCGTCCAATTCTGCCTAATATCTGAATGAGTCTGGATGGATGCGAAATCGGTGTAGCAAGAATCAGCGTATCGATATTTTTAAGATCCATTCCCTCCCCTAATAAACTGGTTGTACCTAGTGTAACGTTGAAAGTCGCTCCCGTGGTTCGAAGCCTTGCAATAACCAAGGCACGCTCTTTTGGATTCATTCCACCGTGGACGATTTCATGATTAATCGTGTTTACATGTAAAGCAGAAGATAGATGTGTAATATGTTCAATGCGATCACTCAGCAACAGAATTTTTCGGTGTATATTTTGCTTGATGGCAGTAAGTAAAAGGTCATTCCGAGTTTGATCTACGATTAGTTCAGAAATAATGGCATGGTATTCGCTCTCTTTACTCTCAAAATTACTTCTGCATTCAAGCACTCTTTTCAGACGACCATCGTGCCTAACATGTTTAAATAGAACTTCACCTAACGCATAATTCACAAAGGGTGTCTTGCTATCGGTTCGCTGTAACGTAGCACTGAACCCATAGGCTCGTATGCCATTAAAAGCTTTAATCGCTTGATACGCACTGTAGGAAGCTGCATGATGGCACTCATCCACTAAAAGAAGACCGTATTTATTCCTAATAAAACCTTCCCCTTCGGTTTCAATTGCATTGGCTAAGGATTGTACGGTTGCAATATCGACCGTTTCAAGCAGTTTTTTTCTGCTTCCATGAAAGGTACCAATCTGTTTCTTACTCAGTCCTGTCCATTTGATGATTTCATCCACCCATTGTTTAAGCAGTTCCATTTTGTTGACAAGAATGAGTGTTCTAAGTCCTAGTTGACTCATTAAAGCGATAGCAATGAGTGTTTTACCAAATCCTGTTTGTGCATGTAAAATACCTCTTTCAGAAGAATCAAACAATGCTTCAAGCGCTAAGGTCTGTTCTTCTTTTAATGTAGCATTACAAAACAATGGCTCTAAAAGCTTTGGCGCACTTCGTTTATCATCAAGAATAATTTGACAATCACTTTTTTCAAAAAGCTCCATAACATCTTCTAGCACACCAAGAGGCAAAATAAGGTACTGTTCATCCATCTCAAACGCACTTAAAAAACGAGGAATATGCACCACCACTTTTTTCAATTTTTGCGCTTTGATATAATCAGGATTGGAAAAGGTAACACATTGCATCAACCGATAAATGGCTTTTTTGGAAAGATCTTTTTTAGGGATATAAATGGCATTATCAAGAACGATGTCAATGGACTCTGGTAAAGGTACTTTAGCGGTTCTATCAGCCACCCTTTCCCAAGGAGGCAGATATAACGACTCATTAGCGTACGCATGAAATTCTTCCTTACCGGTAAGCTCATACACTAAAGCAGAGGAGACTTCTTCAATCTGTTCCAAAAAAAGAAACTGGTTTTCATAGGCTTCTAGGGTGTTGGGGTCAAAGAAAAGAGTGCCTTTATTCGCTTTTGCACTGCTAAAATGCAAAGGAACGGCGATAAGATTGCCAAGACCATCTTCTGGCACAAAATCTTGAGAGGGAAAAAATCGATCAAACGTACTTAAGCTCAAGGAAGTTTTGCTAAAAGCGTCATTGAGGATTAAATCCCCAAGTCTCCTGGCATTGATTGCAAGAATAGGCGCATCAAACCACATCCAAAGGTGCACGCCTTTGCCTGATTTAGATAGTTCTGGATAGAGTGTAACACCAAACTTTTTAGCACTTTCAATGATGGATTGTGCATCTTCAAGCGCTTTGGAACGTGAGAAGTCACCATTGTAGGCTTTATCATCCAAGTCAATCACCATAAAAACACAACGATTGCTCTTTTGCATGGCATAAGAGCCTAGTCTGATTCTTCCTTGCAAATGAAGTTTAATGGCTTCATCGGTGAGCGGCACATAGGCAAATGTTTTACTTTCATAATTGTCTTTTAACGGGTAATAGCCTTTTTTATTTTGTCGTTCTTTGGCATAAACATCACATCTTGCAAAAAAGCGCTTTTTAAACAGGGCTATTTTTTCAAATGAAGGGAGTTGGTAAAACGTTAACTCTTTTTTTAAAGTCTCAATGGAAGCTTCAATAAGGCGTTTTTGGACCATTAACTCTTTGAGTTTTAGATGTTGATTCAAGAAAAAACCTACAATGCCATAAACGCTTTTGAGCAGTCAATAATAGTGCGCTTCTTCGCTGGATAAGTATCAAAGAGCTTTTGCTGATTATCATTTAGCACAGAGTGGTATTTGACTTCTATGAGTGTTTCATCCTCTGTGATAAAGTCGATTTCATTGCCTCCTTCATACACATAGTGAAGATTTTTAGACTTAAGCTTAAGATACACAAGATTTTCAAAAATAGCCCCTTTATCACGGTATCCTGTAATGAGATTGCGAATACCGACATCTCCAGCATAAATCTTTTTAGGATGGCGCAAGCGTTCATTGAGCTTGCCATGCTTTTCAACGGTATAGATAAGATATGTTTCTTCAAAATAGCTTTGAAATCGTCTTGCCGTATCAACGCCAATATTTAAGATATGCGCCATCTTATTAAGACTCAGTTGTTTGCCGGAGCGCTCCATCAAAAGTTTAAAAAAGTCTTTCACGATTTGCTCATCTTTGATTTTATGATAAGCAATAATATCTTTGTAGATGATGTTATCGATAAGATTAGAGAGATACGAAATATCTCCAGTAAGGACATACTCAGGCATACCCCCATCTTTCATATACTCTTCAAAATAGCTCTCCACCAAATGCTCATCGGCTTTTTTAATCACAATGTTTTTAAATTGCAAATACTCTTCAAAGCAAAGCGGCATGACTTCAACCAAGCGCTGGCGACCTGTTAAAAAAGCTTGGCTATCTTTAAGTAAAGAGGCCGAAGAAGCAGAAGCGAAGATTTTTACACCACCTAAATCATAAAGATTTTTAAGTTCCTGTTGATACGATTTTTTAGAGGTTACTTCATCAAAAAAGAGATAAATCATTTGTGAGCTTGGCAGTTTATGAAGTTTTCGATATCCTGTAACAATATCAGCAATACTCAAGCCCTCAAGAGCATATAAATCCAAACTGATATAAAAGATATGTTTCGGCTCAATTTTCTTTGCATGTAAGAGTAAATTGACAACACCTTTAAGAAGGGTTGTTTTCCCGACACGACGAAGTCCTGTTAGAAAAATGATATCTTTATTATCGATGTATTCTCTCAATTCATTCAAATAAATATCTCGTTGAATGGCATTCAAGACAAAAGGCTCTTCCCACCAAGGATTGGATTTGTAAAAAAGTGCTTCCATTTTAGTCCAATAGTATAAAATATTTCATTAGTATACTATAGAATCGTATAAAAATACATAAAGAAGCGGAATGAAAATAAACATTTTCAATAGTTAGCAAAAATTTGAATACATTATTGTTCCAAAAGTTCAAAAATACGCTAGTTATGATAGCTTATAAAGTTGAGTATAGATACTTGATTTTGAAATCCATAAGCATCCGCCAACTAATCCGCCAATATATAAATTTAATACAAAAATATTTAATATAAATACCACTATAAAAGCATTTGCAATCCGCCAAATAATCCGCCATTGACACAATCTTTTTTAAATGTTAGAATCAAATTTTGAAAAGGAGTCACCATGCAATTTGCACCTATTGCACCCTATCAACATGATGGAAGTTTTTCTTTAAAAATTGCAGAAATGGCAACAGAACTTATTGTAAAAAGTGCCTCATTATCTGGCGGTCATACGCCACAAACACTAGATGCGGTTAAAGAGTTACTCTATTATATCAACTGCTACTACTCCAACAAAATCGAATCACAAGGCACCAAACCATCTGATATCGAAAAAGCGATGAAAAAAGAATTTAGTGAAAATGTAAAAGAGAGAAATCTACAAATTCTAGCCCTTGCCCATCTTAATGTACAGCGATGGATTGAAAATAAATTGAAAAGTGGATCCATATCTCCTTATGATGAAACATTTATTCATCAAGTGCATAAACATTTCTATGAAGTCGATGGGATGGAACCATTTCAGTCAATAGAACATCAAGGTATTTTATATCCAGTGATGCCTGGGTTATATAGAGATAAAGAGGTTGAAGTTGGAAGACATCTAGCTCCAGCTCCCGTTGAAGTACCAGGATTAATGGCAACATTTGAAAGTCTTTATAATGCAACTTTGCAAAACAATATACCTTCAAAAGTCATTCACGCATTATCATCACACCACCGATTTGTTTGGATACACCCCTTTATGGATGGCAATGGTAGAGTATCAAGGTTGATACTGGATGCAGCAATGAAGCACTCTGGGATACTTGGATATGGACTTTGGTCTATTTCAAGAGGACTTTCTAGAAGTAATGATAGATACAAAGAATACTTAAGTATAGCTGATCAAAAACAAATTGGTGCATATGATGGAAGAGGCCCACTCTCAACCAAAGCTCTTGAAGAATTTGTTGAGTTTATGCTGAGCACCTGCTTGGATCAGATAAATTATATGTCGCGTTATTTACGAATGGATACTTTTGCATCGCGGATAGAAGACTACATTGCCCGTTCGCAAAAAAAAGAATTTGATAGCGAGCCACTACCTGATAAGACTTCAAATATCATCAATATGATTTTACTCAAAGGGGAATGTCAAAGAGGAGAGTTAAGTACATTAACGAGCATCCCAGATAGAACAATGACACGAATATTAAAAAAGCTTCTTGAGCAAAATATCTTACAGTCTGATTCTCAAAAAGGACCTGTAAGACTTAGAATATCAGCACACATGTCTGGGTTTTTATTTCCTGAGATATAAAAATAAATTTTGGATAAAGATTTTTAGAAATAGCGTAAATATTATGAATAACTCAATTGTTTCTAAGGTCGAAAATTTCGACCTTAAGTTATTCAAACTTTTATGTTACAATTTTTTATGAAAACAATAGAACTAAGAAATGCATTACCATCATCCATATTTTCTCATGAGATGATCACATCATTGCTTGAAAAATCGATTAGTAATGTGAACGATAAGATTTCAAATCTTGTCAAGAAGGGTGACCTTATACGACTTAAAAAAGGTTTTTACACCTTTTCAAGTCCCTATCGTACACAGCCAGTAGATTTCATGAGTGTTGCTAATACACTGTATGCACCTTCTTATATTTCTTTTGAGTATGCACTTGGTTTTTATAGCATGATACCAGAGCGTGTCGTTGAGATAACCTCTGCAACAAGTAAAAACGAAAAACTTTTTAATACACCTATAGGGAGATTTAGTTATAAAAGAGTACCTATATTGGCATACTCTTTAGGCGTAAATTGGCTATATAATGAAAATGGGGAAGGTAAATTTATTGCAACACCTGAAAAAGCTCTATGCGATAAAATACGATACGATAGAGGCCTAGGTACTCTTACGCAATGCTCTATGCAAGAGTATCTCAAATATGATTTGCGATTAGATATTAATGAAGCACTCAATATAGCCTTAATAGAAGAAATAGCAACAGCCTATAAATCAAAAAATCTAAGAACCCTTGCAGTGCTCCTCAAAAAAGGAAAACTATGAATCAGTTAGTCTTTACGAAGGGGATACGGCAGTATTACCTTCTACTTGTGGATAAGATAGTTTGTGATGACAAAGAAATAAACCGTTTGGGCTTGATGGAGTGTTTATGCAAAAAATAAAACATCCAAGAATCCTAAAGCTCATAAAAAATTATATTCCCAAGCAACAATCAAGTGAGGATATAGAACTTTATCCGAATGGAGTGTTTACTTTTTTTATCTCAAAAATAATGGAAGATATTAAAAGCGGCCACTTTAAACCAAAAAAGCAAAGAATAAATCTTGAAAAATGGAGAAAAACACATTATCATTCTCCGGAGTCCTTGGATGAAAATCATCTAAAAATTGCCAAGACCTCAAAGCCAATTATTCAAGCAGAAATAAAAATAGGAAAATTTGAAATTATTGATGGCAATCATCGATTTGAAAAAGCTTGGAGAGAGGGAAAAAAGACAATCAATTCCTATAAAATTTATGGCGAAGAACTGATCCCTTATTTTTACGATCAAAAAGGCTATGAGTATTTTGTGAAGTATTGGAATTCTAAATTGGAGGATGTATGAAAATAGAGGTAGAAAAAGCAAGCAATGGTTATATCATAATATTGCCACCAGAAAATGAAGAGCATATTGAACGAAAAATTGTCGTTCAAGAGAAAGAATACAATTTTCACGATTCCACTAAAGAAGAGTTTGAATGTTTTAGAGATTTGGTGTTTCACTTACAAGAAATTTTTGGTATCAACAATTCTAAACATAAAACAATTGGCTATATCAATGGTATATGCTCAGAAGATAAGAGATGGGAATTCCAAGAGCAAATGAAGCAATCGTTAGAAAACCCAAAAAATGATTTGGGAGATTAAAACTGTATCATTTCTACTACCATGAATGGCTGTATAAACATCGTAAACATGAGGAAGTTGATTATGAAAACAACAAGACCTAGTTTTGAATCATTTAAAGCCAAAGCACTTAAAAACCCTGAAGTAAAAGCTGAATACGATTCACTGAAGCCAATTGTTGAAATAAAACAACACAAGGCAACCCAAGAAGGTGGTGATAATCTTTTCCACACAAAGAGCACTCCATCAAGACTAAGGAAGGTTAAATGCCGAGTATCTTCCAAATAAAGGTTCTCATAGCCTTCTTAATTACATATTATGTGTTTTAAGGGTTTTTACCGCTTAAGGTAAGCTGCTCGCACTGTGACTTAAATTTTGGAAGAATATTACGGATTATCCATTCAATAATAGCTAAGTTAATGCCTTCGTAATCATGGGCAATATAATTTCTGACATCACAGATACCCTTCACCTTTTCTTCTTTCTTTTCACAACCACATCAATTTTTAAGGCTTTTGTTTTCAATTGATACAAGATGAGTAGGATAGTTTGAGGTCACAATTTGTGACCTCAAATGAAAATGCCACACTAGAAGGTAGAAGATACTTCCCGTATGCACAGATCGCTCGTTTCATAGATAAGGGTTTTTGACATAGTTTACCCCTTAATATTCAAAAACGGTTTAACATGATCTATTACATCTACTAATTCTTTTTGCAGCGCCATCACTTCAAAAATATCTTTATACGCTCTTGGACTTTCATCAAGCATCTTATCGGTATGGTTCGTACAAACTCCTTGCATATCATCATGAAACTGATCCACATTCAAAGCTAAAAACGCTTGATTACGAGAACGCACACGACCTGCTCCGTGAGAACTTGAATATAAAGACGCTTCATTGCCCTTTCCCTTAAC